>JAILIG010000089.1 GCA_024695445.1 Oscillospiraceae bacterium | reverse complement strand
CGGAGAGCTTTAGATCAATGCCCGCGGGGGCTCCCCGCCCGGCACTGCCGGCCGGCCTTCTTCTGCCGCTTAAGTGCGGGCTTGAAGGCGTCACAGGCGGTGCAGTACATCGTGTAGACGCGGTCTGCAAGCTCCGGCGTACAGCGATCGGCATAGACCGTCTGCTCGACATCGTCTGCCAGCTGCGACAGGTTCATGTCCAGAAACGCGCCCTGTTTCTCACACAGTCTGCGGACGGTCAGTGCGGGATCCGCCTGCCACTGCGCACGCAGTCTTGCAAAGGCGTCCTGTACGGCTGCCGCATTGCGCGTCCGGCGGAATTTCCTGCGGAACAGCTTTTCCCGCAGCAGCGGAATGCCCCAGACGATCAGCACGATCGCCAGCAGCGCGGCGGCCAGCAGCACCATACCCCAGATCTGCAAAGTGGAAATCACGCTGACATTGCCCTCGGCAAGCTCCTGCTGTGCAGTGCCGGCGGTCGGATCAAAGGACATCCAGCCGTAGCCCGCGATGTAGACCTCGACAAACGCATGGCCGTGCTCGGTGGAGATCACATAGTCCCAGTCGCTCGTCAGGCGGTCGTACCGCTGGGACATCGAGTATCCCTCGACATACCGTGTCGGCAGGCCGGCGGCGCGGCAGAGCTCCACCATCGCACCGGCAAACTGATAGCAGACACCGGTTTTGTTCTGCATGAGAAAGGTTTCGGTGTTGTCCTGCGGCCCCTTCCGGAATTCCAGCGAATAGGTGAAACCGCCGAACTTGAGATACCGCCAGACGGCGACCGCCTTGTCATAGTCGCTCGAGAGGCCTTCTGTCAGCTCCGCGGAGAGCCGGCGGACGGAGTCGGGCGTTTCCGAGGTGACGGATTCCGCAAACTCCGCTGCATCGAGCAGACCGAGCAGCGCTTTCTGGATAATCAGCCGGTTCCGGCCGTCCTCGTCGCGGACGGTCTCCCAGACTTCCTCGATGAATTCTGCCCAGCTGCCGAGGTCAAACTGTGCGGTCATCTGCTTGGCCGGCTCGGAGTCCGCAAATGTCGGGCTGAGATACATTGCACGGAACAGCTCGTCATACCGCGGATTGGGCGTGTACCGGAAGAGGATGCCGCTCCGGTTCTGGTACAGCGGATCGCGGCACTGTGCCTCATAGACGCCGAGCGGCTCCGGCAGAACGGCATAGTTCGGGCCGACAGACTGCAGGGCCACAGTGCGGAGATAGTCTGCGGAGGAAATTGCGGCACTTTGTGCAAAGCCTGTCAGCTTCCACTTCTCCGCAAGTGCCGGATGCTCCTTCAGAATCTCGTGCAGCGCCGTCAGCAGATGATCGGGGCGCACGGCCTGCGAGGCACTGGTGAAGCCGGAGAAGTCGCCCTCATAGCGGGTGATGCGGTAGTCTGAGGATGTCTGCTCGGGCTTTCCGTCGTAGGCGGTCGCGGACCAGGAATCGGTGTCGTAATGATAATCCGTCAGGGTGCGGACGCGCAGATTGAGCGGCTCGGAGCCCTTTGCGTAATACAGGGCGCGGCGGAGCGGCGTCTGCGTGTAGGTGCCGCCGTCGGAGTCGTCCGCAAAGCCGCGGATCGCGTCCATCAGGTAATCCGACAGCGAGGCTGCATTGATGAGCGAATCCATGGCACGGCGGTCTGCCTGATATTCCGGCTTCGGAATCACCAGCACCGCAATGCACGCCGCCGAGAGGAAGATGCCGGCCGAGCGCAGGAAGCGTCCGTCCAGCAGCTCCGGCTTAATGCCGTAATACGGGGACTTGCGCGAGGGTGTCACCAGCATCTCACCGCCGGACGGGCTGACCGGCGCCGTCACGGCCGGATCCTCTGTCCGCGCCTGCCGGCAGTAGATCATCACGGCGAAATAACACGCAAACAGCAGAATGATGAACGGGACGGGCATGACCTCGTTTTCCTTCGCGTAGATCTCGAACGGAAAGAGCATGATGACAAACGACATCAGCACGCGGTACCGCACATAAGTGAAATAATAGGTGATCGAGCCGATGAAATAGAAGAACAGCAGAAACAGCGCCAGCGTATAGCCGACATAGGAGCTGACCAGAACGGACTGCGGCGTCATGAACCAGACCACAAAATAGATCTGCTGTGCGGGATCGGACGGCGCAAAGAGCGGATCGCTGTGTCCCATGCGGATGAGCCAGCCCGATGCCGTAATCAGCATGAAGCCGATGATGAGGTACAGCGCACCGCCCAGAACGGGGTGCCGCTTGACATAATCGAACATCCGGAACAGCGCCGCCTGCGTCAGAAGCGAAACCGCGATCCAGAGCGGTGTCAGAGACGGTGCGTAGTGGTAGAAAATGCTGACGAGAATCATCACGGCATAGTACATCGGCAGACGCCTTGCCTGAAGCAGCCACCTGAGGACGGCACTGCGCCGGCAGAAGCCCGCAATGCGTTCCGGAATGTCTGCAATTTGCATGGTGCGCCTCCTTTCCGTGTGAAACAATTACTTTTTCCGGCGCTTACGAGACGCCTTCGATGGACACGATCTTCCGCTCCGGCGTGACAAACCAGAGCGACGACCGTCTGCCGCAGACCGCGTCTGCCGCGTAGCGCTGCGCCGTCACGAGATAGGTCTCCGCGGGAAGCTCGTCCAGCGCGTTCGCAGCGGTTTCGTCCGGACAGGCCGTGAACGCGATCGCCAGAATGCCGGCGTCCTGCCGGATCTCCGGCGGAAGCGGCGGCAGCCCCGCAAGGCTTTCCGCATCGCGGAAGCCGCCCTCCAGCAGCGTGACGGCTTCGGTCCGGAGCTGTCCGGCGTCCTCAATCGGCAGAACGCTCCATGCACCGGACGCATCCGGATAGCTCAGCGTACAGGGATAGCCGTTTTTGGCACAGAGCATCAGAAAGCCGAGCGCGGTCTCGATGAGCTGCTCCTCGGCCTCCAGCAGCTCCGCCTGCGGAAGACTGTTTGCACGGCGGCGGAAGTCCAGCACGACCGAGAGCCGTGCCAGCGCGACCGGTTCGTCCCGCCGCACCATGAGCTGATGCCGCTTGCTGGAGAGCTTCCAGTTGATGCGCTTTAAGGAGTCGCCGGGAATGTAGCTGCGGTGCTCGTAGCCCGGCTGTGCGGACGCCGAAAAGACCGGCTCTGCCTCCGATTCCTCGTCGGCGGAGTTGACCGTGTCGCTGACCGTCCGGAACAGCATACTGTTTGCGCTCATCTCCGGAATCTCCGGCAGGATCGTGACACCGGCCGTGCAGTCGGTGTTCAGTCGGAAGCGGAACATCCCGAAATAATCCGAAAGGACGACCTCTGCCGCAGAGATTTGTCCTCTGCCGCAGTATTTCGCGGCGATGCGGAGCTTGTAGTCTGCTTCGCGCTCCGTTCCGAGCGAGAGACAGAGCGGCAGGGTATGCGGCGTGAGCTGGGCATTGCGGTTCGCCTTCCAGCGGCGCAGCTCGATGCGGTCGCTCAGGCTGTCTCCGGCGGCGGAGGGCTTCGGCGGGAGCGGATCGGCTCCCGGAATCAGTGGCGTGAAATGGGCATCTGCCGTGAAGCTCAGCCGCAGGAACGGCATCGGGATCCGCGTCTGCTTGGTCAGGTGCAGCACCGCGTCAAACGGCTGCTGCTTGGATGCCGTCTCCGGCACCGTCAGTGTCAGGCGGATGCGTTTGCGCACCCAGAGTGCGGCGCACAGCGAAAAGACTGGCATCAGAATCAGAAATGCCAGCATCATCATGCCGATTGCGCCGTCCAGGTACAGCATGAACATCAGCGATATAAAAATCGCGCAGAAATATCCGACGGTCATTTTGAGACTTCCATCGGCACCGGCACGGTTTTCAGAACCTGCCGGATGACCTCTCTGCTGTCGCCGAGCTGTGATTTGCCCTTCGGCGAGAGAATCAGACGGTGTGCCAGTACGCTCTCCGCCATCAGGCGGACATCGTCCGGCAGGACAAAGTCCCGCCCGGAGAGGAAGGCGCCGGCCTTTGCGGCCTTGTAGAGCGCGATCGAGCCGCGGGGCGAGGCGCCGAGCGTCAGCGTATCCAGACTGCGGGTTGCGCTGACGATCTGCAGAATGTACCGGCGGACCGGCTCGCTGACAAAGATCTTTTCGACCTGCTGCTGAAGCCGGAGAATGTCCTCCGGATGCAGCGCCGGCTCCTTGATGTTGTCAAGCGGATTGTGGTGCTCCGTCCGCGTGAGAATCTGCATCTCCTCCTCGTCGGTCGGGTAGCCCATGCTGATGCGCATGAAAAAGCGGTCCATCTGCGCCTCCGGCAGATGATAGGTGCCGTAGGTCTCAACGGGATTCTGCGTCGCCAGCACCATGAAGGGCACCGGCAGCTTGTGCGTGACGCCGTCCACCGAAATCTGATGCTCCTCCATGACCTCCAGCAGCGCGGACTGCACCTTCGGGGAGGCACGGTTGATCTCGTCTGCCAGCAAGAAATTACACATTGCGGCACCGGCACGGTATTCGAGCTCGAAGGTCTGCTGATTGACCATCGAGAAGCCGGTGATGTCCGAAGGCATGACATCCGGCGTAAGCTGGATGCGGTTAAAGCTGCCGCCGACGGAGCGCGAAAGCGCGGCTGCAAGCTGCGTTTTTCCGACGCCGGGAACATCCTCAATCAGAATATGTCCGCCGCAGAGCAGTCCTGCGATGACGCAGCGGATGACACCGGCCTTTCCGACGATGACGCTGCCAATGCTTTCTGTCAGCTTTTGAATCTCCGTATTCATAAGACTGGAAATCCTTTCCTTGTTTGTTTTGGTGGGTTCGGCCGGCATTTCTATCCGGCAATTCTATTATACCATGCCGTTCGCGTTTCGTCAATTACGATTCTGTGAACACTTCGTAACATTCCGGCGATCCGTTCGGGAAAAAAAGCTGCACGGCATCTTGACAGACGGCCTGAAATTATGTATAATGATAGTGTGTGCGCTGCGGGCTCTGCAAAAAACTCCTGCGGCGCGGCACGCATCAGATACAGAAAGAGAAAGATTCATCACGGTGAACAGCAAAGGAGGCTTTTTTCATGTATTGCAGAAACTGTGCAGAGCTTCTGGCAGATACGGACATCACCTGCCCGAACTGTGGCTTTGCGGTTGGCACCGGAAACAAATACTGCGGACAGTGCGGCTCGCCGGTTGAGCCTACCGCGGTGATTTGCGAACTGTGCGGCAATTCAGTCAATCCGGCGTTCACATCAGGACAGTTTGCCCAGCAGCCTTACCGGCAGCAGTACGGGCAGCAGCCGTTCGGCCAGCAGTCGTTCGGCCAGCAGCAATTCGGACAGCAGCAATTCGGACAGCAGCAGTACGGACAACAGCAATTCGGACAGCAGCAGTACGGACAACAGCAGTACGGACAACAGCAGTACAGACAACAGCAATTCGGACAGCAGCAGTTTGGACAGCAGCCGTTCGGTCAGCAGACCTTCGGACAGAGTCCCGGCACAACCTTCCGGCAGCAGCCCTTAAACGGCGTGCCGACGGTTCAGCCGGCCCCGGTCTATGACACCTCAGAGCAGAAATCCCGCGTGGTCGCCGGCATCCTCGGCATCATTTTCGGCGCGCTTGGCCTGCACAACTTTTATCTCGGCAATTCCTCGAAGGGCACTGCGCAGCTCCTGATGACGCTCTTTTCCTGCGGCGCACTCGGCTTTGTTTCCGCGATCTGGGGTTTTGTGGAGGGGGTTCTGATTCTGACCGGTTCGATCGACAAGGACGGCAGAGGACTTCCGCTCAAGGATTGAACATCGTTTTCGGCGTTTTTTCATTGGTTTTCAGCTCGAATTAAGATTCATTTAAGTTGCCTTCGGTATACTGAAGTCAAAACAGGGGGATTGCACGGTCATCATTACCGTGCCGCTGTGACAAAAAGATAACAGTTTTTTCAGCGAAGGAGGCATAAATCATGGCTATCAGCACTTTCCAGCGCCGGGAAGTCAAGTTTCTGATGTCGCTGGATCAGTACGAGGCACTTCTGCCGATCGTACACGCTCACATGGAGCCCGACCGTTACTGCGTGGACGGCAAGGAATACGGAATCTACAACCTGTATTACGATACGCCGACCGACCTTTTGATCCGGCGCTCCATTGTCAAACCCTACTACAAGGAAAAGCTGCGTCTGCGCAGCTACTACTCTCCGGCAGATCCGGATCAGTCCGTTTTTCTGGAGGTCAAGAAGAAAATCGGCGGCATCGTCACGAAGCGCCGTGTCTCCATGACCGTTGCAGAGGCGGAGGCGTATGTCCTGACGCGCGTGAAGCCGTATTATGAGCGCTTCATCGACCAGCAGGTCATCCGCGAAATGGATGTCTTCCTCAATCATTATGACTCTGTCGCACCGAGACAGTTCATCGGCTATCAGCGTTCCGCGTTCTTCGGCAAGGACAATCCGGAATTCCGGCTGACCTTCGACCGCGATATCACGGAGCGGCGCTATGACCTCAGTCTGACAAAGGGCAACTACGGCGGAAAGATCATCCGCGAGGATCAGCGCCTGATGGAGATTAAGGTGCCCGGCTCGATTCCGCTCTGGATGAGTGAAGCGCTCTCCGAGATCGGCATCCGCCGCGTCAGCTTCTCCAAGTACGGCAGAGCCTATAAGAAATTTATTCAGAATGCGGGAGTTGAGCACCCGCAGGAGGAAAGGAAGGCATTTTATGCTTAATTTGTCCGCTGCGGCATTCTCCGCCGCAAATATCTTCACCCGTTTGTTTGACGACCAATCGCAGTACTGGATTGACACCGCCGGACATATGACGCTCGGGATCGTAATGATCTGCATCTGCTGTGCCATCGTGCTCGGTATCCTCATCAGCCTGCTCTATATGTTCACCAACCGCACCCGCGGTTATGCGCAGAGCTATGTCATCGCAATGCCGATGCTCTCCGCGCTCGTCTGCACTGTCATCATTACCATGTGCCTGCTGATCGACAATTCCAGCGGCACCAAGGCGGCAATTACGCTGACCGGTGCATTCTCGCTGACACGGTTCCGTTCCGCGCCCGGCGATCCGAAGGATATTGCGTATATCTTTTTCGCACTGGTGATGGGCGTTGTCTGCGGCATCGGTTATGTCGGCTACGCCTTCGTGATCTTCTTCGCGCTGGCAGCCGTGCTGCTCGTCATCAACCTGACCGGCTTTGCAATGCCGCACGCACAGGATATGACGCTCAAGATCACCATTCCCGAAAACCTCAATTACAACGGCCTGTTTGACAGCGTCATGGAAAAATACACGACGAGCTGGCGGCTCCGCCGCGTCAAGACCTCGGATTTCGGCACGCTCTTTGATCTGGTTTATGCAGTCCGCGTGAGAGACAACGCCGACCAGAAGAAGTTTATCGACGAGATCCGCACGCTGAACGGCAATCTGGATGTGACGCTCGTGCTGTATAAGTACGACGACCAGATCTATGACATCAAGGCGAAATAATGGATGAGAACATTTCGGATAGACTGAGGCGTTCCGCTTCGGTCTATTCCCGGTTATAATGGAGGATACAGTCATGAAACACCGGCTTTCCGGCGTCAGACGCATTTCTGCGCTTCTGACGGCGTTCCTGCTCGCCGGCACGCTTGCTGCCTGCGGACAGAAAAATTCGAGCAATACAGCACCGGATACATCCGGCAGCACGGCCGCGGACCAGACCGGAGAAGCACCCGACAGCACGGGTGAAAATCCGTCTCAGGGCGGCGAGGACAATCCGTCCGGCGGCGACAGCACCGACGGCGGCGAACAAAAGGGCGGCGAGGACGATCCGTCCGGCGGCGAGGACGATCCGTCCGGCGGCGGGGAGGACAAACCCGCAAAGACCGAGGCTCAGCCCGGCGGAAACGGCGGCTCGTCCAAGACGACTGCCAAGAACGGCTCCGGCAGCAGCACCAAGACCACGGCCAAGACCGGTTCGGGCGGCTCCGGCGGCGGCAATACCTCCAGCACGGCGAAGGACGACGATCCGGACCTTGATCCCACCGACGAGGAGAAGCCGACCAAGTACATCAACCTGACCGGCAGCTCCGCCAGATTCTCCGGCGACGGCATCGCGGTTTCCGGCAGCAAGATTACCATCAGCAAGGGCGGCCACTACGAGATCTCCGGCACGCTGGACAACGGCCAGATCTACATTGAAACGGACAAGAAAAAGGTCAAGCTGATGCTCAATAACTGCAGCATCACCAACAAGTCCGGCGCCGCAATTTACTGCCAGCAGGCGAAGAAGGTCACGTTGGAATCCCTGCCCGGCACCACCAGCACGATCTCGGACGGCGGCACGCATGACGAGGACAAGGGCGCGGTGTTCAGCGAGGACACCGTCGTGCTCAAGGGTGAGGGTACGATCAACATCAAGGGCGTCTACGCGCACGGCGTCAAGTCGGACGACGACATCCGCGTCAACGGCGGCACGGTCAACATCACCGCGACCAAGAGCTGCCTCTACGCGAACGACGCGATTGAAATCAACGGCGGTACGCTGTTCTGCGACGGCGGCACCAACGGCATCAAGACCTCGAAGCCGGAGAGCATGATTACGGTCAACGGCGGTTCGTCGATCATGATCGGCGGCGAGCGCGACGAAAAGGGCGCAATTTCCTCCGCCGGCACCTTTACGGTCACGGGCGGTTCGCTCTGGGCAATCGGCAACAGTTCTACGCTGCCCGATGCCGCAACGACGGCGAATATGCTGATTCTGACCTTCTCGAATTCGCAGGCGGCCAACAGCGCCGTGCAGGTCACGAGCGGCAGCAGCCCGATCTTTGCGATGACCTCGCCGCATCCGTATAAATATGTGTTCTATGCCGGCACGAACCTGCAATCGAATGCGACCTACAGTGTCCGGTACGGCGGCAGTCTTTCCGGCGCGAAGAACTATGTCACGAACGGCAGCGGATATTCCGGCGGCTCGGACGGCGGCAGCTTCAAGGCAGACCGGAAGGTTGCGACGCACAACATCAGCTGAATCCATGAAAAAGCGGGATGTCCTCTCAGCGGGGCATCCCGTTTTGTCTCCGGCGTCATCCGGGGTTGACTTTGAAGCCGCAGCGGCGCAGGGCATCCGCGTGATCCATGCGCTGTCTCTGCCGGGGAAAACCGTGCCGGAAACCGCCGGCGAGATCGTGGCGCAGACCGTGCTGGAGATTCTGGCGGAACGGGAAGGGGGCGCCGCAAATGACTGATCTGACGGGGGTGCGGCTCGGCTTTGCGGTCTGCGGCTCCTTCTGCAATGCGGCGCGGGCGCTGGAGGCGGCACAGGAATGTGTGCGGGCAGGCGCCGAGCTGCTCCCGATTGTCTCGGAGAGCTTTGCCGGCATGCGGACGCGCTTCGGTGCGCCGGAGGTGTTTTTAGAACCGCTGAGTGCGCTGGGCGGCGGCAGGCTCATCCGGTCGGTTCCGGACGCGGAGCCGATCGGCCCGAAGAATCTGACTGACATTCTGGCGGTCGTGCCGTGTACGGGCAATCTGCTCGGCAAGCTGGCAAACGGCATCACGGACGGCACCGTCCCGATGGCGGTCAAGTCGCATCTGCGGGGCGGCAAGCCGGTGGTGCTCTGCATCTCGACCAATGACGGTCTGGCGGCATCGGCACGGAACCTCGGCGACCTGCTGAACCGCAGACACTATTATTTTGTGCCGTTCGGGCAGGATGCGCCGGTGCAGAAGCCGACCTCGCTCTCGGCCGATTTTTCCAGACTGCCCGAAACAGTTGCGGCGGCGCTCGAAGGGCGTCAGCTTCAGCCGCTGCTGCTGTAAGAAATCACAGCAAAAAGGATGAGAACGGGGCTCCGCCCTGTGCGGCCGGCTCCCGTTCATCATCCGGCGGAGCAGCCGTTTTCGGCC
Source organism: Oscillospiraceae bacterium (assembly GCA_024695445.1). Lineage (GTDB taxonomy): Bacteria > Bacillota > Clostridia > Oscillospirales > Ruminococcaceae > Firm-04. The sequence goes on along the minus strand of JAILIG010000089.1, from coordinate 11,941 downwards.
GCCCGAATGCCTGCCGTGAGGGAAATCAAGTGATTTTCGTATAAAACTATGTCAAGATTCTTATTTTTCTATTAAGTTCCGGGAACTTCCTTGCGTTTTTACGCTAATTGTGTTATGATTATTTGGCGGGTTTTCGTCCGCGGAAGGATGGGGTACTAAATTTATGGTTCGGAATATTGCCGCACGCGGAAAAACTGCGCTGGCGGCAAGCGGCGTGACACTGGTGCTGCTCCTGATCGGCTATGCAGTTTACGGGCTGTATCCGTTCGGGAACAGGTCTGTCGTCTGGTGCGATATGGAGCAGCAGGCGGTCCCGCTGCTCATGCAGCTGCGGGAGATGGCAGATCGCGGTGAGAGCATTGCGTATTCTGCGCTGAATGCCGGCGGAATGCGCTTTTTCGGTGTATTTTTCTTCTTTTTGAGTAATCCGTTTTCCCTGCTGATCTTTGTTACGGATCTCCGCGCAGACCTGCTGGTCAATCTGATGGTGGCGGCGAAGCTGGTGCTGGCCTCCGGAACCGCGGCAATCTGGCTGCGCAGAAGAACACCTGCGCTGCGTTCAGCACACTGTGTGCTGCTGGCGGTCATGTACGGCTGTTCGGGCTACGGGCTGTTTTACTACCAGAATCTCATGTGGCTGGATGTCATGGTCATTCTGCCGGTCCTGCTGGTCTCGCTGGACATTCTGATCCGGCAGGGGGATGCGCGGCTGTATTTCCTTACGCTCTGCATTATCATGACGCTCTGCTTTTACATCGGCTACATGATCGCAGTGTATGTGCTGCTCGAAACGGCCGTGTCCGTGCGGTTTCTGGTGCCGGCGGAGCGCCGCGGCACGACGGCAGGGCGCTTCTGGCTGGCGAGCGGATTCGCCGCGCTTGTGACGGCGCCGGTCTGGGTTCCGTCCTTTGTGCAGGTCATGGATTCGGCGCGCAGCGGCGGCCTGATCGCATCGCTCATGGACAGCTACCTCGTCAATCATCTGAGCGACAAGCTCGCGCTGCTCGGCTGTACGGCAATCTGCATCGCCGTGCTGCCGCAGCTCTGGCGGCGCGAGAAACACCCGACGCCCGAAGGCAGCCGCGCCCGCGTCATCCTGCTGCTGCTGACGGTGGCGCTGCTGATTGATCCCGTCAACGCCATGTGGCACACGGGCAGCTATCAGGCGTTTCCGTTCCGCTGGGCGATGATTCCGATTCTGCTGCTGCTGACGGCGGCTGCGGGACCGCTCACGCAGTTCGGACGGCCGGAATCCGAGCGGCGCAATGACCGGCGCATCTGTGCCCTGACCGGTCTGATGATTCTGCTCTGCGCGGCAGCGGCGGCGCTGCTGATGCGGTACGGCGGCAGGCACATTCTGAGCTACATCAGCACGCTCTGGGTTTCGGAAAAGAGCTTTTTCCTGCTGCTGACGGCCATTCTGCCGGCCGTCGCCGGATACTGGCTCTGCCTCTCCGCCTATCGCTGCGGCAGGCTCCGGACGCGCACCTGTACGGTCTTTCTGGCGGCGCTCTTTCTGTGCGAATTCACGCTGAATTTTCACTGCTATCTCGGCAAGACCGGCGATGAGGACAAGCTCTTTACGCAGACGGTATCCGCTGCACACCGCATCGACGACGAGGAGTTTTACCGTGTCCGTCCGACGAAGAAATACGCCCACGCCAATATGATCGGCGCGCTCGGCTACCCGACGCTGGCACACTACACCTCGCTGACACGCGAGGACTTCATGCGCGGCATCAAGCGGATGGGATACAGCTCCTACTGGATGGAGGTCACGGGGACCGGCGGCACCGTCCTGACGGATGCGCTCTGGTGCAACCGCTATCTGCTCGGACAGAAGCCGGACTTTCCGGACTGGACGGAGCCGGTCTGGTCGGACCGCGTCCTGTCGGTCGCAAGGAGCCGCATGACGATGCCCGGCGCAGTCGCCGTGGACGCTGCCCCCGATGAAATCGCGGCACTGCCGGACGGCCCGCGGACGGCGGTGCAGGCAGAGCTCGGCCGGCGGATGCTCGGACTCGGTGCAGACTTTGTGACGGAATATCCGGCGACGAAGCAGACCGGCGCCGTCCTTCAGACCGGTGCGGACGGGCAGACGGACTGCCGGCTCGAACAGGCGGATTCGCCCGGTGAAATCCGGTTTGCGCTCTTTGCCGCGGGGCGGCAGGCCCTCTACTTCGACCTGTATTCACAGACCGGCACACAGATCGCAAATCCGCGGAACCAGTCGGTCACGGTGCAGGTGAACGGGAGAATCGCTGCGGCGGCGTATCCGCAGAATTCTTCCAACGGGCTGGTTTTTCTCGGCACGGCGGAGAACGAATATGTCTCCGTGAGCGTGACCGTCAGCCATGATTTCAGCTGCGAGAGCTTCGGTGTGTTCGGGCTGCACCTGGAGCCGCTCGAAGCGGCGATGTCCGCCGTGAACGGGGCAGAGCTGAGCTATCACGGCGGTGCTTACTCGGCACGCATCTGCACGGATGCGCCGAAAACCGTCGTGCTGTCCGCTGCCTATGATGAGGGCTTTACGGCGACAGTGAACGGAAAGGACACCGCGGTGTACCGCGTCAACGACTGTCAGACGGCGGTCTGCGTGCCGGCAGGAGAGAGTGAGATCGTGCTGCGCAGCCATGTCTGCGGACTGAAGACCGGAATTCTGCTCTCCCTGACCGGTCTGCTGGCAGCGCTGCTGCTCTTTGTCTGCCGCAGAAGACTGCCGGACCGTGTCCTGCGCGTCTCCGGACAGCTTGCCGCCGCAGGGCTTCAGGCGGCGTTTGCACTGGAGCTGCTGGTCGTCTATGTGATGCCGGTGATCCTGTGTATTATCGGCGGTGTGCAGTATTTTTTAGGAAAAAGTGGATGAAATTAAGACAGAGTGAAGCAAAAATTCACGAAATTAATACATCATTCACCCGTTTTTCACAGTCCATTCATAATAGTGTGGTAAAATATTTATGTGGGGAATGGGGGTTGGCAATTCGAGTCAACCGCTGAATAACCAAATTCACGACACGAAAAAGGAGAAAGTTATGAACGAATCCAAAGGTATCAGCAAACTCGATCTAAAACGCAGAAACCGAAAGCAAATCCTTCTCGCAATCCGCGAGTGTGCCACGCTGGCACGCGTTGACATCGCAAAGCGCCTCTCGCTGACGCGCGCTGCGGTCACGATTATCACAAACCAGATGATTTCCCAGAACATTCTGGAGGATCTGAGCACCCCGAAGGAGCGCGACAACGAACCCAAGCGCAAGGGAAGAAAGAAAACTCTGATCCGCATTAACCCGAATTACAAGTTCGTGCTCGGTGCAGTCATCAGCGCGGATTATATCAGCATCGGCCTGTCCAATCTGGACGGCGAGGTGCTGGATAAAACCTTCCTTCCGATCGACGGCAGCATGGAGCAGCGCGAGATCGTGCATTTCATCCTGACCGCCTGCAATCAGCTCATGGCCAAGAGCTCGCTGAAGCCGGATCAGATTCTCGGCCTCGGCGTCGGCGTGGCACCGAGCCGCTGGAAGGATATGCACGGCAGCATCACGCAGGACGGCGTGGAGTTCCCGAAGATCGCGTATTACCTCGAAATGGAACTGAATATTCCGGTGTGCTGCTCGAACCTCGTGACGCTGTACGCACTGGCAAACATTGACCATGTGGCACAGCACCGGATGAACCAGCTTCTGATTTATTCCGGCGACGAGTATCATGTCGCCTTTGTCACGGACGGCAAGATCAATTCCGCCTCCAACCGCGATACCGCCGCAATCAACCGCTTCATCGTGACGCCGAACGGCGACAAGGAGGCCGGTTATCCGAACGGCTCCGTTCACGCAGAGCTGACGCGTCCGGTTCTGATCCGCAAGGCGGCGGCGATTCTCGGCGCCGATCCCAAGACGCTGACCTTCCGGGAGATCGACGAGGCCTACAAGGCCGGCAATAAGAAGATTGCCGCGCTGCTCAACCTCGTTTCCGAGAAGATTGCGCTGCTGATCTACAACTACGCGGTAACGCAGCGCGCAGAGCGCGTGATTCTGCAGGACTTCTGCTTCAACAAGACCGGTGAAAAGCTGGTGCGCGATACGCTGAAGAAGCTCAGCGGCACGGACGAGATGGCACCGGAGCTGGTCATCAGCCAGCTGACGCCGGAGCACAGCTTCCTCGCCGGCAGCGCATATGCCGTGGAGACGCTGTTCTTTGAGACCGGCGGAACCCGCAGAACAGAAGCCGCGGTGCTTCCGGAATAAACAAACTGCAAACTGAGAGCCCCGGCCGTTTCGGCCGGGGCTCTCAGTTTGTAAAAGCGTGTCTCTGGCTCCATAGGGACAATGTCCTCCGGCTCACAGCTCCACCTTGACCGCGACAAAGCCGTAGGGCGGGAGCTTCACCTGATTCCCTTCGATCTCGCCGTGAACCGTCCGGAACATCGTATACCGGTCGGTGAACGGCGTTTTGTCTACATCAAACGACACCTCGTGATCGGAGCGGTTCAGCGCAATGACCATCGCCTTGCGGCGGCTCTCCCGGTAGCGCGCAAACACGATGTAGTCGTCTGCCAGCATGAGGAATTTCATCCGCCCGTCCACAAACACCTTCGACAGATGCCGGATGCGCGAGAGCTCCCGCGTGAATTCAATCAGCTCCTGATCCTCGTGCCCCCAGGGGTAGCAGCGGCGGTTGAAGGGATCGCCGTAGCCGTCGAGGCCCGCTTCGTCGCCGTAGTAGATGCTCGGCACGCCCGGCAGGAAGAACTGCAGCACCATCGCGCATTTCAGCTTTGCCTTGCCCAGCGCGTACTGCTGCGGATTGAGCCGGCGCTCCGCCGCCCAGTCCTTGTCATGGCCCGCGGCCGGCTCGCCGCCGAAGACCGTGATCGCTCGCTCGATGTCATGCGTCGAAACAAAGTTCATCAGCACATCGACCGCGCATTTCGGATAATTTTCGAGAATCGTCATGATCTGGCGGCGGAATTCATACGGGCTGCATCCGCCGAGATACTGCATGATTGCCGTGCGGAACGGATAGTTCATCACCGAGTCGAGCTGACTGCCGAGCAGATACCGCCGCTTGACGCCGTAGGCCTCCTTGGTCGAGGCGTCCTCCCAGACCTCGCCGATGACAATATGCTCGCCGTCGGCGCGCTTGACGCAGTCGTGCAGACGCTCCAGAAACGCATCCGGCAGCTCGTCGGCAACATCCAGACGGAAGCCGGCCGCGCCGAGCGACATCCAGTATTCCAGCACGCCATCCTTTCCGGTGATATAGTCCGTGTAGTCCGGCTCGTTCTCGTTGACATTCGGCAGCGTGTCGATGCCCCACCATGCCTCGTAGACATCGGGATAGTGCTGGAAGGTGTACCACTTGTAATACGGGCTGTTCGGCGAATTGTAGGCGCCCTCGGTGTCATACCGCCCGAACTTGTTGAAGTAGATGCTGTCGGCGCCGGTGTGCGAAAAGACGCCGTCCAGAATCACGCGGATGCCGTGGCGCGCCGCCTCCGTGCAGAGCCGCTGGAAGTCCTGATTCGTGCCGAGCAGCGGATCAATTCTGCGGTAGTTTGCCGTGTTGTAGCGGTGATTTTCATGCGCCTCAAAGACCGGATTCAGGTAAATGCAGGTGACGCCCAGCGATTCGAGATAATCGAGCTTCTGCACAATGCCTTCGAGATCGCCGCCGAAATAGTCGTTGTTCCAGACATGGCCGTTGTGATCGGGCTTATACCACGGTGTCCCGTCCCAGTCGTCGCGCAGCACGCGGTCAGACGGCACATTCTCATGCGGCAGTCCGCTCTTGTGAAAGCGATCCGGGAAAATCTGGTACATGACGCCGCCCTTCAGAAATTCGGGCGTCTCAAAATGCTCGTCATAGACCGTGAGCTGGAACAGATCGCCGTCGCCGATTACGCCCTCGTGTCCCGCCGCCTTTTTGATATAATGCCAGCTTCCGCCCGCCATGTATGAGAAATAGTAGTAGTGAACGCCGGGAAACTTTGCCAGCGCGGTCGCGGAATAGTAAATGTCGTCTCCGCTTTCGTAGACCGTGTTCATCGGGATGAACCGCTCTTTCATGCCGGGGCGGTAGAGCACCAGCATCGGGGGCGAGCTCAGCCCCGTGTCCTTCGGCAGACAGACCGTGAAGGTACACGGCTCGTTCCGCCGCAGTGCTCCGAATACCGATTTGTATGCCCGGTCCCAGCTGTCATAGATTCGCTGCACAGTGTTGTCCTCCCTTCTTCCCTGTCTCCCTGCATACGGAGATTGAGGACTCCGCCCCGCTGCGGGGAGACAAAGAGGCGGGCAAACGCCCGCCTCTGCACTTTGTATGCTGACGGCTTACAGGCGCCAGATATTCTTTGCGTACTCGGTGACGGCGCGGTCGGCAGAGAAGATGCCGGCGCCGGCGATGTTATTGAGGCTCATGCGGGCGAAGCGATGCTTTTCGGCATAGCACTGTGCGGCATAGGCCTGTGCGGCGCGGTAGCTGTCGAAGTCCGCGAGCACCATATAGGGATCCTGTGTGCGCAGGGACTGTGCGATTTCCGGGAAGGCACAGCCGTTGATGCCGCTTGCGATGCGGTCCACGCAGGTCCGGATGATGCCGTGACGCTGATAGATCTCCTGCGGGTGATAGCTGCCCTTGCGCTGGTTGACCTCCTCGGTCTTCATGCCGAAGATGATGATGTTCTCATCGCCGGCGGCCTCCTTGATCTCGATGTTTGCGCCGTCGAGCGTGCCGATCGTGACGGCGCCGTTGAGCATCAGCTTCATGTTGCCGGTGCCGGAGGCCTCGGTGCCTGCGAGCGAGATCTGCTCGGAGAAATCCGATGCGGGCATCAGCAGCTCGGAGAGCGTGACGCAGTAGTTTTCGAGGAAGATGACCGAAAGCTTATCCTTGATCTTCGGGGTGCGGCGGATCTCCTCGGAGAGCGCCCAGATCATCTTGATGATCTGCTTTGCGAGATAATAGCCCGGTGCCGCCTTGGCCGCGAAGATATAGGTCTTCGGTGCGAAGTCCATGTCCGGATTGTCGAGCAGCATCTGGTAATCCGCCAGAATGTTGAGTGCATTGAGGTGCTGGCGCTTGTACTCGTGCAGACGCTTGACCTGCACATCAAAGACGCTGTCGGGGTTCAGCTCGACGCCGGTCTTTCCCTTGACATACTTTGCAAACTCGGCCTTGTTCTTCCGCTTGACGGCCATCAGCCGGTCGAGGACCTCGCCGTCATCCGCAAAGCGGCGCAGCTTCTCCAGCTCCGCGGCATTCTTGAGGAAGCCGCCGCCGATGGTTTCTCTGAGGAGCTTTGTCAGCTCCGGATTGGACTGGTAGAGCCAGCGGCGGTATGCGATGCCGTTCGTGACATTCGTGAATTTCTCCGGCGCATCGCAGTATTCATCGTGGAAGACGGACTCCTTGATGATCTCGGAATGCAGCCTGGAGACGCCGTTGATGCTGTGGGAGCCTGCGACGCAGAGCTTTGCCATGTGGATCAGGTTATCCTGAATGATCGACATTCTGGTGGTCAGCTCGCTGTTGCCGGTCTTCTCGAAGATTCTCGCGCAGTAGCGGTTGTTGATCTCGACGATGATCGAGAACACACGCGGGATGACTCTGCGGACGAGGTTGACATCCCATTTTTCGAGCGCCTCTGCCATGACGGTGTGGTTCGTATAGGCAAAGACCTTGGTGGTGATATCCCAGGCCTTGTCCCAGCCGTAGCCGCAGTCGTCGAGCAGAATGCGCATCAGCTCCGGAATCGCAAGCGTCGGGTGCGTGTCGTTGATGTGAATGGCGACCTTGTCGGCGAGGTTGTCAAGCGTGCCGTAGACGCTCATATGGTTGTTGACGATGTCGCCGACTGCCGCTGCACAGAGGAAATACTGCTGGCGCAGACGGAGCGACTTGCCCTCCAGATGATTGTCGTTCGGGTACAGCACCTTCGAGATGGCGTTCGCAATGGAATTCTGGCCGAGCGCTCTGGAGTAGTCGCCCTGGTTGAACATCGCCATATCGAAGCTCGGCGCCTTGGCATCCCAGAGTCTCAGGACGGAGACCGCGTTGGAATTGTAGCCGGAGACATACATATCATACGGGATTGCGGTGACGGTGCTGTAATTGACATGGGAAACATGATGATACTGCTGATCCCAGTATTCTTCGAGATCGCCCTCGAAATGCACCTCAATGGCCTGCTCCGGTCTGGGATCGAGCCAGACCTCGCCGCCGGGGAGCCAGTTGTCGGGCAGCTCGGTCTGCCAGCCCTCTTCGAGCTTCTGCTTGAAAATGCCGTATTCATAGCAGATCGAGTGGCCGGTTGCGGGATAGCCTGTTGTTGCGAGGCCGTCGAGATAGCAGGCGGCCAGTCTGCCGAGACCGCCGTTTCCGAGGCCGGCATCCGGCTCGTAGTCGTAGACACGGTCGAGCTTGATGTCAAATTTCTTCAGGAATTTTGCGATGTCGTCCGCGAGATCGAGGTTATAAAGGCTCGTCTTGAGCGAACGCCCCATCAGGAATTCCATCGAGAGGTAGAAAATCTGCTTCTCGCCCGTGGAATTGACATGGTTCATGAACTTCTGCCGCTTGGCTTTCATCAGATCACAGATGACGGCGGAAAGCGCGAGATAGATCTGCTTGTCGCTTGCCTCATCCGGAGAGACATTGAACTGTGTCTGCAGGCGGGTCAGAAAGTCCGCGGTCACCTTTTCGGAAAGTTTGGACATTGTCAAAGACTCCATTCTCCATATCTGGTCAAAATCAGGTATGCGGCGGGATAAACCGCCGTCAAACATACTTTATTATTATACCCCTTTTCTCCTGAAAATGCAATAGCCGGAACCTACAAAAAAACAGCGCAAAGATCGGAACAATCCACAAAAATCGCGTGATTTGTCTGCACCTTGCACAAAAACCGGCGCGCCTTTTATGACAGTATGATGAAAATGCCGGTAAAACGGCCGGCTGCGGCGCTGACACTGCAAAATCGTCTCAAGCGGCGGCAAAATGCGACAAATCCCGGAAAATCTGCGTTTTGACCGTTTTCGGGCGGGCGGGGCGGCAGTTTTCGGGCAAAATTGAGGCGGCGCCGGAAGTCTGCCTGCCGGCAGCCCGAATTAAAGTTTCGGTCAAGCCTTTTCAAAGGCTTGCGGATCCTTAGGGCGGAGCCCTAAGTCGCGCTCCGCAGAGCGCGAAACTCTCTGGACTTGATAAGAGCTCCGCCGAGGGGTGAATTGCCGCAAAGCGGCAAGAGGGGGACGCTCTGCGATAGAGGGCGTCCCCCTGACTCCGCGCTTTGTCGCTGCCGGAATGCTTGCAAACTGTACCGGAATGTGGTACAATAGAGGCGGAACCCCGCATGAAAGGAGGCATTTCCTGTGACACATTCTCCGCTGACGGCGGAAGAAGCCGCCGCCGTCCGCTTCTACGAGGGCGACCTGACCGGTCTGCCCGCCGGCGATCCGTTTTACGCCGACGACAGAGCCTATGTCTCGCTCAATGCGCTGCTCTTTCCGGACATTGCGTCCGAGACCGTGCGCGTCAGAGAGGGAAAAACGCTGAATCCTGCGCTGCCCGCGGACCTGCCGCGCCTCACGGCACTGTACCGCGCCCTGTTCTCTGCTGCAAAAAAAGGCGCACAGCCCCGTCAAACCGAGGGCTGGCGCGTGGAGCGCGCCGCGGATTTCGCACGGTATTCTGCGGCCGGCAGGACACTCTCCTTCACCTCGACCAGTCAGGGCGGCTTTCTGCCCGCCTACGGCGACAAGCGGGGCATCGTGCTGCTGCACTTCACCGTACCCGCCGGGACGCCCTGCATCATCATGTCGGAGCTGCTGGACGATTACCGCAAGGCAGATGAGCAGGAGCTTCTGCTGCCGCCGTTTCTGCCCTTTTCCCTGTCGGAGCGCCCGCTGACGGACGCCGAATGCCGGATCACCGACCAGACCGGCGCACCGCCCGATGCCGCATACGAAATCGTGCTCACGGGACAGTATGCGCCGTCTTTGCCCGCAGAGCCGCCTCTGCCGTTCCCGCCGGAGGCAATCGGCGTATGGGCAGCGCTCAGCGCCGGCGCGGATCCCGCCGCGCTCCTGCCGGATGCCGTTCACGCACTCCTGCGCTGCAAGAAACGCCTCACCGCATGGCTGCACCAAATCGCAACAAACGGGGAATGATGCCAGTTCTCCGCAAAAAACTGTCAGTTCCGCCACTTGTTATTTGCGGCGGGGTGTGCTATAATAAAAACAGGAATACAGAGCGTATTCTGAAAAAAACAAGGCAGCATAATGTAAGGGGAGAAATCATATGAAAAAACTGTTACGGTCGGCGGCACTCTGCCTGAGCGCCCTGCTGACGCTGACCACCGCACCGCTGTCCGCTGTGCAGGCGGCATCATCGGAAGGAAAAGAAATCTATGTGACCGGCTTTGAGGACGGGGATGTCTCCAAATTCTCCAAGCGCGGCGACGACGATACTTCCGTCATCAAGGCGTCTGCTGCCGAGCCGCATTCCGGTGACCAGTGCATGGAGGTCACCGAGCGCGATCAGGGCTGGAACGGCCCGTCCATTGCCCTCAAGGATCTCTGCGAGCCGGGCGTGCTGTATGTCGCTTCCGCATGGGTGAAGGCCAAGTGGTACAACTCCTGCAAGCTCAGTATGCAGTATACCGATTCCGAGGGCGTGCAGCATTACAACAACCTGTCCAAGGCGACCAGCCAGGGCGAGTGGGTGAAGCTTCCGCCGATCCGCTTCTGCCTGTTTGATTCCATGAAGGATGTCTCGCTCTACATCGAGTGCGATGACAAGGCGGACCTCTGGGTGGATGATTTCTCGCTGACGGAGGCACCGTTCTACGAGATCGAAAAGGACATTCCCGGCCTCAAGGATGTGTTCAACGACTGCTTTAAGCTCGGCGGCGCCGTCACGGCACAGGAAATCGCCGCAAAGAGCACGCAGGCACTCGTCCTGAAGCATTACAACTCCCTGACGCTCGGCAACGAGCTGAAGCCGGAGAATATGCTCCGCGAGAAGGCGTCGCAGGCGCTCTACGAGGAGACCGGCGACAACACCAGAGCCGTCGTCAAGCTGAATGACGCGGCGCGCTATATCCTCAACTTCTGCCGCAAGTACAGGATTCCGGTGCGCGGCCATGTGCTGGTCTGGTATTCTCAGACGCCGTACTGGTTCTTCACCGAGGACTTCACAAAGGAAGGCGCAATCGTTGACAAGACGACGATGCTCAAGCGCATGGAGAACTACATCAAGGATGTCTTTGCCGTGCTGGACGAGGAATACCCCGATGTGGACTTCTACGCATGGGATGTCGTGAACGAGGCGCTGACAGACGGCGGCGGTGCGCGTGAGCCCGGCAAATACGAGGACTACAACGGCTCCTCTGCATGGGTGAAGATCTTCGGCGACAACTCCTTCATTCCGCCCGCATTTGAATATGCCAGAAAATATGCGCGCAAGACGACCAAGCTCTATTACAACGACTTCAATGAGTACATGAAGGTCGATGCGATGATTAAGCTCTGCACCGAGCTGCATGAAAAAGGCTGGCTGGACGGCATCGGCCTGCAGTCGCATCTCGATGTCACGAACAACAGTCAGCCCGATCCGTTCCCGTCCGTGCAGATGTACGCTTCGGCGCTGGAAAAGTTCTGCGCAACCGGTCTGGATATCCAGATCACCGAGCTGGACGCGACCTATGCACATTCCGTCAGCGGCGGCGAGTCTTTGCAGGCGAAGTACTACAAGGGCATCATGGACGCCATCGTCAAGAACAAGGACAGCATCTCCGCGGTCATCTTCTGGGGTACGACAGACGACCAGAGCTGGAGAGCCGACCGGACACCGCTGCTCTTTAACAGCGAGTATAAGTCGAAGCCCTGCTTTGATTCGATCGTCGAGGGCAGAGAGTACACGACCGGCCCGTCTACGCAGACGA
>JAILIG010000088.1 GCA_024695445.1 Oscillospiraceae bacterium | reverse complement strand
TTCTGGTGACCCGTACGGGAATCGAACCCATGATTACGCCGTGAAAGGGCGTCGTCTTAACCTCTTGACCAACGGGCCGTAAGGAATGGCTGCGGCAGGACTTGAACCAGCGACCGACCGGGTATGAACCGGTTGCTCTAGCCAACTGAGCTACGCAGCCATCGTTTCTCCGCCGCAAAAACATTCACGGCGACTTGTATATTATATCGCATCAGGCTGAAAAAGTCAAGCCCTTCCCGCAAAAATGTCAGAATCAACAAAATTTCCGGAAGAAACTGCGCATGAAACACGATTCTGACAGAGAAAGCCGCGCCGCCGCCCGCCGCCCGCCCGGCAATGACGAAAAAATCGCCCGTCTGCCGGAAAATCTTCGGAAATGACTTGCATTTTCACGGGAAATATGCTAGAATAAAATAGTTTGGCGGAGTGTGACAGTTTCGCGCTCCGTGACACCGAATTTACGAAGAAGGGTGAGTAACATGAAGGTATCGGCAATGCTCGGTGAGCGTTTCAAGGACACGCCGAAGGACTGCGTCATTGAGAGCCATGCGCTGATGATGCGCGGCGGCTATATGAAATATATGGCAAACGGCATCTTTTCGCTTTATACACCGGCAAAGCGCATTATGCGGAAGATCGAACAAATCATCCGTGAGGAAATGGATGCGATCGACGGACAGGAGGTCATGTTCCCGGTCGTGATGCCGGCATCGCTCTGGGAGGAGTCCGGCAGATACACGAGCATCGGCAGCGAAATGGCGCGCTGGAAGGACCGTTCCGGCAACCCGATGGTGCTCGGCATGACGCATGAGGAGGCGGCGGTGCATCTGGCACGCGATACCGCAAAGTCCTATGCGGATTTCCCGTTCATGATCTACCAGATTCAGACGAAGTTCCGCGATGAGCCCCGCGCACGCGGCGGTCTGATCCGTGTGCGTGAATTCACGATGAAGGACGCTTACTCCTTCCACACCTCGCAGGCCGATCTGGAACGCTATTACAGCCGTGCATACGAGGCCTACAACCGCATTTTCGAGCGCTGCGGCTGCAAGAACTTCATCTCGGTGCAGTCCGACTCCGGCATGATGGGCGGTGCGGTGTCGCATGAGTTCATGCTGCTGACCGAGGTCGGCGAGGACTCCCTCGCAATCTGTGACTGCGGCTACCGCGCCAACATGGAAGCGGCGGTCGTCTCCGTGACGAACGAAACCGGACAGATCGAGCCGCTGACCGAAATCGCCACGCCGGACACCAAGACCATTGAGGATCTGGCAAAGTTCATCCACATGGATGAAAAGCGGCTGGCAAAGGCCGTCGTCTACCAGAAGAATGCGGACGACAGCTACATCATCGTCTTCATCCGCGGCGATCTCGAAGTCAACGAGACCAAGCTGCGCAACTATCTCGGCTATGAGATTCACCCGGCAGTGGAAATCTCCGGCGAAAGCGGCATCGTGCCGGGCTTCATCGGTCCGGTCGGTCTGCCGAAGAACATCCCCGTCGTCTACGACAAGTCGCTCAAGGGCATCGAGTCGCTGGTCTGCGGCGCAAACAAGCCCGACGCACATCTGACCGGCCTGAATCTCGCACGCGACATCGGCGAGGTCGAATACCACGATGTGGCAAAGACCTTTGACGGCGCGGTCTGCCCGGAGTGCGGCAAGCCGCATATCCACATCGAGAAGGGCATCGAGATCGGCAACATCTTCCAGCTCGGCACAAAGTATACGCAGTCGATGGACATGACCTATCTGGACGAGAACGGTGAACGGCAGTATCCGATCATGGGCTGCTACGGCATCGGCGTCGGCAGACTGTGTGCGTCGATCTGCCAGGAAAGCCACGACAAGTTCGGACCGATCTGGCCGATTGCTATTGCGCCGTGGCAGGTTGAGGTCTGTAACCTCCGCGTCGATGATCCGGCTGTCAAGGAAGCGGCCGACCGCCTTTACGCCGGTCTGCTGTCGAACGGCATCGAGACGCTCTACGACGACCGCGATATCCGTCCGGGCGTCATGTTTGCGGATGCCGACCTGTTCGGTCTGCCGATCCGCGCCATTGTCAGCCCGAAGACGCTGGCAGACGGCTGCGTCGAAATCGCAGCGCGTGACAAGTCCTTCCGCGAAATGGTGCCGGTCGATGAGGCCGTCGCATGGATCAAGGAAAAGACCATTGAGCTGATGAATGCCTGAAGCATGACAAAAACCGTCCCTGCAGCGTGCAGGGACGGTTTTTGTCAATGAACAATTTTCTCAGAGGGATACCCTCTGCCGCTGCGCGGCAAATTGCCCCATCGGCGGGGGCTTCACTAAGGCGGAGAGAATCCCGCCGCAGGCACGCCGGCTCAGTCGCCGGCAACCGTGGCGCCGGTCTCATCACAGACCGCGTAAAGGTTTGTCTCCCACGCGGGAATATACGGCAGATGCCGGATATAGAGCTTATAGCGCGGGTTGATCTTCCGGACGAGCAGCGGCAGCTCAAAGATGTCCTCGTTCCGGTGATAGAGCGAGATCATCAGCTTCGGCGAGTACCGCACGATCGAACGGCTGGCGCCCCAGAGTGCCTCTCGCTCCGAGCCCTCAACATCCATTTTCAGCAGCGTGACCGGATTGCCCGCCAGGAGATTATCCACAGAGCGCGCCGGTGTCGCGGCGCCGTCCGTGACGACAGAGGACTGCCGCCCCGCCTTCGACGCGAAGGGCAGCTCGGTATCGACACACCATGCCGCACACTGATAGCACTGCACAGAGGGCGTATCGCCGACAAACTTCACCAGCTTTTTGTAATTCTTCCGGTCCGGCTCCACTGCGACGATTCTGTGATACTTGCCGCGTGTGAAATCGAGCATCTCGCGGATGCTGTCGCCGTTGTAGGCGCCGAGATCGACATAGATTTCGTGATTGGTCGGGCAGAGCACGCGGTTCCAGATATCGTCCCGCGTGTCCACCTGGTCGATCAGGTAGGCAGGATCGCCGCTGATCTTGAAATTGATGATATTCGCATAGATGCGTCTGGAACGCTCATCCGCGAGCGACTGGTACACCGCCTGAATCTCCTCGGCGTGCTCGTCGCAGTACTCCCGCGTGAACAGGCCGCCGCCGACCACCGGTACATCCGGCACATACAGCGTGTACTTCTGCCCCAGCGCACGGATCCGGTCGATCATCGCCGGTGAGCAGACCGCAAACGCCAGCACGACAACAAAATCGGTCAGCTCTGCTTCCAGCTCCGACAGCTTCCGCACGGGGAATCCCGCAAAATCATGCCCGCGGACAAATTCGTCACTTGCAAAAATGCCCGCAGCCTGTATGCCGTAATTCCGCATCGCAGCAAGAATCCGGATTGCGCCGTCACCCATGCCGTAGAGATAAATCGGGCGCGTTTCCGCCTTCAGCTTCTCCCAGACTGAGATTTTTTCCGTTACAAATTCAAGCATTTCTGCCGTCTCCGTTTCTGAAAAAGTTTCTGATTAACGGTGATGACCGCCGTCAAAGCCGCCGTCAAAGCCGTCATCATCGTGGTCGTAATGGCAATCGTCACAGTCGTCATCGTCGTGGTGATGATGTGCCATACCGCGGCCGCCCTGAATCGCATAGAGATCGCGTCCGCGGGTGCCGTAGCGGTCGCGCTGCCCTTCAATGGCCTTGTCCAGCTGCGCCAGCACCTCACGCGGCTTCTTGACGCAGTGGACTTCCTTGATCGGGGTGTCCGTGTCGCGGACATAAATCATGATCGTGCCGCAGCCGACCAGACGCTGCCAGAACGGAAGCACCAGCTTCTTGTCCGTCACTTTGTAGAGGTCGAGCTCGTCCTCGGAAAGGCTGAGCAGACCGGTGCGCGTGATGAACTTGGTATCTGTCAGAAAATAGGTCGTGAAAGTCCACGGCAGACCGAGGAAAGTCCGCTTTCTGTCACTCCAGATGTAATCAAAATCGCCCTTCTTTTTCTTTGCCATATGCTGTAACTCCCTTCTGTATTCAATCCGGATTGTTCCGGTGTGGAACCGTTATACTGTCAGCACCAGCGTGCCGCTGCCGTCCGCTTCTGCACGGACCGCCGTTCCCGCGATGCAGACGGTAAAATGCCGCGGCGTCGGCGGGTAGGTCAGCGTATACTGTCCGCCCTGCCGCGAGACCGTCAGCGTGCAGTCATGCCCGCCCGCAGCGCGGTACAGATCGCAGGAGACCGTGCTGCCGTCCTTGATGCCACAGAGGCGAACCTCCGCACGGTCAAGATAATCGTATTCCGCATCGCCGCGGAAATCGCCGAGCACAAGCACTGTGCCCTGCCGGATGTAAACCGGCATTTCCAGATAGCTGCAACGGCGCCGCAGCCATCTGCCGCCCGTCACAGGCGGTGCGGCGGCATCAGCAAAGAGGTCGTACCATTCCCCTGCCGGCAGATAAAACTCCGCCGTGCCGCTTTCGTCAAAGACCGGTGCACAGAGCAGGCTGTCTCCGAGCAGATACTGCCGGTCCAGCGTCAGACAGGCCGGATCGTCGCCGAAATCAAATACCATCGGCCGCATCATCGGGATGCCGGTCTCATGCGTGTGATTGGCCTGCGCCCAGAGATACGGCATCAGCCGCCCCTTCCATTCCGTAAAAAAGCGCAGAACGGCACAGGCGTTTTCCGGATCGGCCGGATCGTCCTCCTCATAAGCCCACGGGACGCGGTAAGAAGTCGAACCGTGCAGCCGGCTGTGTGTGCTCATCAGCCCGAAGGCCACCCAGCGCTTGTAGACATCTGCGGAAGCGGTCTGCTCAAAGCCGCCGATGTCGTGGCTGAAAAAGCCGAAGCCCGACGCACAGAGCGACAGTCCGCCGCGCAGCGTCTCCGCCATGGCAGAGTAGGTCGCGGCACAGTCTCCGCCCCAGTGGACCGGAAACTGCTGACAGCCGGCCGTCGCGCTCCGCGCATACAGCACGGCGCCGTCCCTGCCGGTGCATTCCTCCAGCGCCCGGAACACGGTCTGATGATAGAGATACGAATAATAATTGTGCATCGCGGCGGGATCGGAGCCGTCATGCCAGACCGCATCCGTCGGTACCCGCTCGCCGAAATCGGTCTTGATCGCGGTCACGCCCTGCGCACAGAGCTGCCGGATGCCGTCCGCAAACCACTTCGCCGCATCCGGATTCGTGAAATCGACCAGCGCCATCCCCGGCTGCCACATATCCGTCTGGAAGATGCCGCCGTCCTTCGTGTGCAGGAAATACCCCTTTTCGGCACCCTCGTCAAACAGCGTGGACTGCTGGGCAATGTACGGGTTGATCCAGACACAGATGCCGACGCCGTACTCACGCTTCAGCCGCGCCAGCATTCCCGCCGGATCGGGGAACTGCTCGCTGTCCCACGCAAAGCTCGTCCAGGTGTACGCCTTCATCCAGAAGCAGTCAAAATGGAACATCTGCAGCGGAATTCTCCGCGCACGCATCCCGTCCAGAAACTGGCTGACTGTCTGCTCGTTGTAATCCGTCGTGAAGGAGGTGGAGAGCCAAAGACCGAGCGATTTCGCCGGCGGGAGCGCCGGTCTGCCGGTCAGTGCGGTATAGTTCCCCAGAACCTCCGCACAGGTTCCGCCGCCGATGATAAAATATTCGAGCGATTCGCCCGGAACCGTCATGCTGACGCCGGAAACCGTATCGGAGCCGACCTCATAGCTGACATATCCCGTGTCATTTGTGAACACGCCGTAGCCCTTTGAGCTCAGATAAAACGGGACGCACTTGTAGCTCTGATCGGTACAGGTGCCGCCGTCGGCATTCCAGATTTCCACGCTCTGGCCGTTTTTGACAAAGGGCGTGAACTTCTCGCCGAAGCCGTAGAGATACTCCCCGACGCCGAGGTCCAGCTGCTCGCGCAGATAGGTGCCGGAGGCATTCACCGGAATGCTCCAGAAGGGATCATCTGCGGCGGCATTCATGCGGTTCTGCGTGATCTGTGCATTTTCCTGAATATAGGAAAGCGCACGCCGGCCGCTGCCGGTCAGCCGTCTGCCCTCATAAAAGAAACTGACATCCCAGTTCTTTCCCTTTGCAACGCGCACGGCCGTTTTGCCGGCTGTCAGCGTCACGGCATCCGCTGCCTCGGTCACTGCCGGGACAAAGCCCTGCTCCGGATTCAGCCGGAACTGCGGCCTGCGGTTCACGGCGCCGCGGTGATGCACGATCTGTACGCGGATTGTATCGCGCCGGATCGCGGAGAACACAATTTCCAGCATCACGCCGCCGAGCGTCATCCCGCGGTGGAGAATCTGCCGGGAAGTCGCCAGCACACGGATCTGATTTGCCTGTACCTGCACCGCATAGGGCTGAACTGCATAATCAACCGTGTATCCACGGCGGTTCAGCCAAAACCCGTCGGCGAACTTCATTTTGAACCTCCTGCACGGGCAATGAGCCCGCTCTCTATATTTCTACTTCTATATCATATCATAAATTGCACGGAAAGTCAATCTTTCAAAGCAGATTCCGGCAAAAAGAAAACAGGAAGCGCTGCCGCTCCCTGCTTTTGCAGACCGGACGGTCAGTGCATCGCTCCGGTCAGGAATAAAATGCCGCAGAACAGGAAAAAGCCGCTGAGAAGCGCGGTGCGCAGAGCCATGCGGAACCGGCTGCTGCTGAGGTAACCGGTTCCGGAGATGCGTTTGAAGCCTTGCAGCAGCAGAATATTCGTCACTCTGGCCGGATCGTCCTTCCGGACCGTGATGCCGACCTTCAGTCCGGTCTTCGGGAAAACGCCGGTCGCAAAGCTTTGCAGATGCGGATAGCCGATTTCATATGTTTCGCCGTTGTCCGCCCGGTATTTCAGAAGAATCGTGCGGTTTTCATAATCATAGCCGATGACCTCGCCGTCCAGCGTCTTTGTGCCCTCCCGCGCATTCCGGATTGCCGGATAAATCCCCGTGCCGAGAAAGAACAGGCCGAGCAGAATGCAGCCGGTGCCGTATAATACGGAACGCATCTGCGGTCACCTCTTTTTCTGATTCGGATTTTTTGTAAAGGACGGATCGACGCAGTACGCCTTCAGAGGACAGCCCTCGCAGAGCGGATTCCGCGCACGGCAGGTGTCGCGCCCGAACAGCACGATCTGGTGGCAGAAGCGTGAGGAACGCTCCGGCGGCAGCACCTTCCGGAGATCCTCCTCGACCTGCTCCGGCGCATGACGCTTCGTCAGGCCGAGCCGTCCCGCAATGCGGATACAGTGCGTGTCCGTGACCACCGCAGGCTGCCCGTACACATCGCCGAGCAGCAGATTTGCCGTTTTCCGGCCGATGCCGGGCAGTGTCAGCAGGTCGTCCATGTTGTCCGGTACCTCGCCGCCAAAGCGCTCGATCAGAATGGTACACATCTCCTTGATGCTCTTTGCCTTTGCGTGATAAAAGCCGCAGGGCTTGACTGCCTGTTCGAGCGCGGTCAGCTCCGCCTCCGCAAAGCTCTGCAAGGTCGGAAACTGCCGGAACAGTGACGGCGCAATCTGATTGACACGCGCATCCGTACACTGCGCCGAAAGCCGCACGGCAATCATCAGCTCATAGGGCTTGTCATATTGCAGCGAGCAGACCGCCGCCGGATAGATCCCGTCCAGCAGGTCGCAGACCGCCGCCGCCTTGTCCTTGATTTTCACTGAAACTCCCCTTTTTTGAACGAATCAGCCCCCTCCGGCTTGACTTTCCGCGTCCGCTGTGGTATCATGATGACAGCAAACCGGAAAGGATGAACGGACATGGGGACTGCACTGCATTTTGAACCCGAAAAACTGATCTGCGGCATTTTATACACGGACGAAGCCGCCGCAGATGCCGCACTCCGCCGTCTGACCGCCGAATTCGGCGCGGTCGATGTGCAGGCGGAGCCGTATTGCTTCTCTGAAATCTCTCCGTACTATGACGGTGAAATGGGCGGACGCGTGTTCCGCAGAATGGTCAGCTTCAAAGAATGCCGCGATCCGGCGGAGCTCGCTGCGGTCAAAATCCTGACCAACCGCATCGAACAGGAGACCGCCGACGCCGGAAACCGGCACATCAATCTCGATCCGGGATTTGTCAGCCCCGGCCGGCTCTCGCTCGCAACGACCAAAAACGCCGGTCACCGCATCCCGCTCTCTGACGGCATCTACGCCGAGCTGACGCTCTTTTACGCACGCGGCGCGTGGAACCCCTTTCCGTGGACCTATATGGACTTCCAACGGGAACAGGTCCGCCGCTTTCTGAGTGAGGTACGCCGCATTTATATGCAGCAGCGAAAAAACTGGCTGTCCAGCCGGTGACGGAGCTGCCGGACACGGTCGGTCAGCACGCCGCCGCTGAGTCCCTGCATCAGGCAGAGCCAGACGGCCGCATAGGCCAGCGGCAGCGGCATATCTTCGAGCGGAATCGCACCTGCCTGCACGAGATCGTAGCTGGAGCCGTAGCTCTGCTCCGTCATCCGGCAGGGCGCAAGAAAGCAGGGAATCTGCTCTGCCTGACAGCGCATCAGCAGAGTCTGCACCGCATAGGGAGAATAGCGCAGGGAATTTGCCGTCTCGGAGTGGTAGGTTCCGTGAACCACCGCGCCGACGCCCTCCAGCGGAATGTTATCATAGCGCAGGCCATTATACGGCTGAAGCAGCAGTACCTCCGCGGCCGTTCCGGCCGTTTTGCGCAGAACGGTTCTGTCCAGTCTGTCCGGCGGTGCCTTGACAGGCTCCTCCTCCAGCACATCGGACACGCGCCGCATCCCCTCGCTGTAAAAGGAAATGCTGCCGTGCTGACACTGCTGCAGCTCAAAGCCGCGGTGCAGATACATCTCGCCGTCGCTGTTCTCGTACACCGCCCAGACGCCCGGCATCAGCTTTTTCCGGATCAGCCGGACCGCCGCCGCAAAATTGGCGTGGCCGTTGGTCTGCGGCTCCGTCAGCGGCGCGATCGCAGAGACCAGAATCACAGGTACGCCGATTCCGATCAGGGCAGCCGACAGCATCGCCGCGGTCTGCTCCAGCGTATCCGTGCCGTGCGCAATGATGATGCCGCTGACGGCCTTACAGTCCACATCGGCAACCGCTCTGAGCAGTGTCCGCCAGTCCTCCGGCGTCAGATCCTCGCTGAGGCTGTTCATCGGCATCGTGACATCAAAATGCAGGTCTCCGTACGGGTGGGCGTTCCGGTAGCCCTTTTCCAGCTGCGTGACGGCTGTTCCGACATCGCTGCGTCTGGCGCCGTCTGCTGCTGTCCGGCTGCAGATCGTGCCGCCGGTCAGAATCAGAGCAATCCGCATTCGGCTCCCCCCTTTCTCTGCAAGTATTATACATGATTTTTGTTTGTTTGTCAATCAAAAAAGTGCGGCATCCGGCTCTCCGGACACCGCACTTTTTTCGGTTCAATAGCGTGTTCTGAAATAGTTTCTCTTTCCGTCTCCCGTGAAGTACAGGTATCCGTGGTTGAAGCGCTCCGGCTCTGCAAAATACAGATCCACTGCGGCCTTCACGCTCTTGGTCACCTGACGGGAGAAAGTTCCGAGATCAATGTATTTCTTCATCCCGGTAAACTGATTCTTCTGTGTCAGAACGCCGTAGATCGTGTTCGGGAACTTCGGTGATCTGACGCGGTTCATCACGACCTCGACGACCAGTGCCTTGTCATATTCACTGATCCAGTTGGCGCCGTACTCGTGGCCGACCACATTGCAGAGCATGATGTACTCCGCATCGGTAATCGGACGGGCGGGCTTGGTTTCCGCGGTCGTCTCAGACTGCTCCGGCTCGTCACTGCCTTCTGCATCCGTTTCGGAAGTCGTCTTCGCTGTTGTCGTTGTCTGAACGGTCTCAGTCGTTGTGACCTTCTTCACAGCAGCAGTCTTCTTTGTTGTCGTCTGCGGTGCCGCTGCCACAAGCGGTACCGGCTCTGTGCTGACCGTTTTCCCGGTCATCTCAGTTTCCGTGGTGGTAATTTCAGCTTCAAGGTTCTCCGTTGCGGTGGTGGTGGTTTCTTCCTCCGCGGTAGTGGTAGTGTCCGCGGCAGAAGTCGTCACCGGCTTCGTCGTAGAGGTTACGATGGTCGTCTCGATCGAAGCGGCGGCGGTAGCAGGCTCAGCCAGCAACACCACATCGTTCAGGCGCTGACCGCTGACTCTGACGCTGTACGCGCCGTCAAAACGGTAGCCGCCGAGAACGCCCGGTGTCAGGGCGCAGAGCAGTGCTGCTACTACTTTCACTTTTCTCATCAACTCATCCTTTCGTAAAATTTTGTGCCTAGTGTCCGGCACTTTTCATATCATACCATATTTTTGCAAAGATTACAATACGATTACAGCAGATTTCGTTCTGTAATCAAATTTTCACGGACTTTCAATCACTATTTTTAGTGAAATTGACATGATTTCATAATACAATTCGTATATGAGAAAAAGATATTACTTCTCGGAAAGCGGGTTTTCTCCTGCCAAAAGCCCGTCCGGAATGAAAAAACGGCACCCGGAGCCTGCCGGATGCCGTTTACAGATTGTATTTATGAGAGCTGATCGCTGCCCGTTTCACCGGATGCGCCGCGGCCTCCGCCGCCCCCGCGCCTGCCGGAACCGCCCTCCGGTTTTTCACCGTTCGGGAACTGCGGTTTCTCGCCGTTCGGGAAATCGGGCATCTCGCCGTTCGGAAAATCAGGCATTTCACCGTTCGGAAAATCAGGCATTTCACCGTTCGGGAAATCGGGCATTTCGCCGTTCGGGAAATCGGGCTTGTCACCGCCGGGGAAGCCCGGCCTGCCGCCGCCGCCGAAACCGCCGAAGCCTTCTCCGCCGCTGCCGGACTTCACCAGTGTGCCGCCCGAACAACTGCCGCCGGTTCCGAAGCCGTCCTCGTTCAGCGTGCCGTCATAGCTGCCGCCGCTGTAAATGCTGTATCCGTTGTTCATGCCGTTTGCGCTGAACACAATGCCGGCAGCCTTCTTCGGCGTTTTCAGTGCGCCCAGTACCTTGCCTTCTGCGTCCGTCACCGTAATCAGCGTATCAGCTGCCGCGTTCAGGTCACTTGCCGCAATGTAATTCTCCTCCGGCACATCCATCATGCCGGTCGAGCCGACGGCCATCAGCGTGCCGCCCGTCACTTTGATCGTGTTCTGACGGTCGCCGCAGTCAAGCGGGCCGTTGCCGTCACTGGTCGGGCCGCAGACTGCCACGGTTCCGCCCTTCATGACGATATCTCCGTTGGAATCCAGCCCGTCGCCGTTTGCGTTGACAAAGAGATAGCCGCCGCTGACTGTCAGCGTGCCGGTCGAATTCGCATTCATCATGCCGAAGCCGCCTCTGCCGCCGAAGGAGGGCTGCTTTTCCGCGGTCTCGCCGGTTTCTGTCGTACTGTCGAGCGTTCCGGCGGCGTTCAGTCCGTCGTCGGAGGCCGTGACACGCGTCTCACCGCCCGCGATGAGCAGCTCCCGCGCTTCCAGTCCCTCATACGATTCGGAGACCGTCACTACGGCTTCGCCGTCAATGCTGAGCTTGCTGTCGGCATGAATGCCGTCGTCGCCGGACCTGACCGTCAGAACCGTCTTGCCGGAAACTGCCGCGTCCGTGTCTGTGTGGACGGCGTCGTCTGCCGCATTGACCGTAATCTTGCCGCCAGTCAGCGTCAGAGCGCCGGCTGCCTTCAGTCCCTTCTGACTCGGCGTATCCTCCGCGGTCTGCGTTGCTTCCGCGCTGTCCGTCTGCGGTTTGAACCCGAAGCCGCGGCCTTCGTTCCGGTGCGGTGCGGCATTGGCCGTTCCGCCGCCGCTCTCGATTTCCAGGTTTCCGCCCGACACGGTCAGGTTCGTCGCGGCATCAATGCCGTCCTGTGCGGACACGACCGTCACATCGCCGCCCTGTACGGTGATCCAGCCCTTTCCTTCCTTGTCCGTATCCGTACTTCTGATGCCGTCGCCGCCTGCCTTCACCGAGACAATGCCGCTGTGAATCAGCACGGACTCATTTCCGCGGATGCCGTGATTGGCGGCCTCGACCTGCACCGTTCCGCTGACGATCTTCAGATCGTCCTTGCAGTGAATGCCGTTCTTGGCGTTTCCGCTGACAGTCAGACTGCCTGTGCCGTTGACCGTCAGATCGCACTTGGCGCCGATACAGGCATTCATGGTCTGCTTTGTGTCGCCGTCGGATTCCGTCTGCTTTGTGTCGCCGTCGGATTCCGTCTGCGCGGTGTCGGAGAGCTGATTCTCCGTGTTCTCCGCAAGCGTGATGACGGCCTTGTCTGCCTTGAGAATGCTCAGCGGGGCATCCTTTTCCGAATGGACGGATACACCGTTGAAAATCAGATGCACCTTATCCGAGCTGTCGTTCAGATCGACGACGATTCTGCCGTCATCCAGCTTGCCCGACAGGACATATTTGCCGCCCGATGTGATCGTCACGGTACCGTTTTCCACATGGATTCCGTCCGAAACAGACGGCGTCACCGCCGTTCCGCTGAACACGATCGACGGATCCGTTTCGCTCCATTCCGTGTCCAGATCGAATTTGGAAAGTGATACCCCTTCATCGGCAGTCTTCGTCTCCGACAGCAGCTGAACACCGTTTTCATCCGTTCCGCTGCCGGATTCTGCGGCAGCTCCGGATGATTCCAGCTCCGGGATATCTGTTCTTTTGCAGGCTGCTGCCGACAGACAGAGCAGTGCGGTCAGTACAGCCAGTGTTTTTTTCATCAGGCTCATATCGTACTCCCTTCGGTATCGGTTGTGTTTTCACGGTTTCAGTTTTATTTAGTATAATCCCGCAATATGGGAATTCCGTGAAAAAAAACAGACAGCCCGCTGAAAACTGTGTGGTGTACCCGGCGCAAACAGAAACGGAGTCCGGGGACAAAGCCCCGAACCCCGTTGTGAACCGTGCGCAGCAATCCGGTTTATGCAGCCAGACGGTTCAGCATCATGCGCAGATCAAACAGATCGAGCATCCCGTCGCCGTTCACATCGGCCTGATCCCACCGGACGGACAGCTCCGATATGCCCTGTCCTTCATTCAGGATCCGCGTCAGAAGCACTGCATCCGAGACGGAAAAACGCCCGTCACCGTTCAGGTCGCCCGCGGCGGGCTGCTCCCCGCTCAGCGCTGCCTCGCTGTACGCAAAGTGATACCGGTCGGCATAGTCCGCTGCCGGACAGCCTGCATAGCCGATCACCGCGCAGTCATCCGGAATGGCGACAAACAGCCCCTCCGGCACCGTCTTCACCGGAATGCCGCTGACCTTCGGCAGCAGCGTCAGCAAAGTCGCCTCCGGATCCAGCGCATAAACCTCCGCGTATTTCTTCTTTGCGTCAATGCGGTAGGTCACGCCGTGTGCCGTATCCTCATACATCTGATAGGATGCGGCGTTCTGATCGGTCAGCTTGCACTGGAACATCTGGTTCCAGCTTGAAATATCCGTCGCGGAAAAGAGCAGATAACAGGTCTCCCCTGCCGCAATTTCAAAGTCCATGCCGCCGATGGATTTCATGAAAATGCTGTCCCGGTAATGCCCGTCTCCGTCGTACAGCTGCACGGTCATCCGGCACATACAGTTGTAGATGTCAAAGCGCAGCGCGGAGGCCGCACCGGCCGTATAGCGGTATACCAGATAATCCGCATCCTTTGACTTTTCCGAGCCGTCGTATACCGTGTCGATCTGAACCGGGTAGATCTCCGTGCCCTCTGTCTCCAGCAGCTCCGGTGCAATGATGTGATAGGTCACATCACAGACGCCGAAATAATTGCCGATGCCCTTGTAATTGGCCGTCGCCGTGCCGATGTTGATATCGTCGCTCGAATAGCGCAGCTCGTAATCCACGCCCTCGGTCAGCACATAGTCCCCGTCCCGGAATTCCGGTTCGGGCAGCACGCGGGAGCCCGTCCACAGCACACAGGGCGCCGTCACCTCGCAGTCGCTCAGCAGCCGGAAGTCGGTCGCCAGCGTAAAATGAACAGTACCCTGACGCACCGTGCCGTTGAACTTCACCATCAGCAGACGGCTCTCGCCCGCCGGCACCGTGAAGGACAGCGACTTCGTGCCCGTGCCGTAGCACTGCTCCAGCATCTCGGCCTCCGGTGAGAATACGCGCAGCACGATATTGGCCACATCTGCCGAGGCCAGCGTGAAATCGGTGTCCTGCTCCGCCGTCAGACGGTATACCGCAAGACGGTTCTCCAGCGTCAGATTTGCCTCGTGCTCACCGACGGTGATCTCCGGCGCGTCGGCCGGCAGATCCACGAAAATCTGAAAGCTGCACGCCCTGGAGCCGAAGGAGCGTTCCGTCGGCTGAATCAGCATTTCCGTCTCGCCGAACATCACATTGCCGTTTTCCTGCGGGAAGCGGATCCGGAAATCCACATCCTGCTGAAGCAGCGTGCCGTCCGGCGCGGTCATCGTGATCTCCGGTATGATCGGGCCGCCGGTATAGGGGGCATCCGAAACCGTCAGCTCCGCTGCCGCCAGATCGTACGGAATCAGAACCGTGATGTTTGCCTCGCCCGCCAGTTCCGTATACTGCGGATAGACCATCAGGCAGTACAGGCCGTTTGTGAGGTCGAAGTCATTTGCCTGCGCACCGAACTGAATGCGCGTGAAGTAGCTGGTCCGCTGATTGTAGCGGAACAGCGTGTAGCGCAGGTTTCCGCCGGATTTCTTTTCGTTGAGCACGCGGTACCGCACGGTCTCCTTGTCGTTCGGGGCGGTTTCTGCCCGGAACCAGATATACCGGTGTTCCCCGCTGCCGCAGGATACCGCAGCCGCCTCGTCCAGCGGCGTCAGCTCCGGCTCCGTCACCGCCTGATACTCATAGATGTCGTACCGACGCTCAATTCTGCCGGTGTAGGTTCCCATGCCGATGAGCGTCAGCACGGCCTCACCGGGAAGATCGTTGCTGCTGTCCGTGCGGATATAGTCCACACCCTCGGTCAGCGTCACGCCGTTGAGCGTCACTGTGATGTTCGGAACATAGGGCTTGCCGTCATAGATGTGAAACAGGTTTCCACGCACCACGGCGCCGCGCAGCTCCGTTGCCGGCTTCTGCGAGACCACAACCGTGTATTCCGCGGCAGATTCCGCGCCGCAGAACAGATAATATGCCTGTCCGGCCTTCAGCTCCGCCTGATCGGAGAAGTAGCTGCCGCTCGGCACGGAATAATCCGTGTATCGCATCGCCGTGCCGTCGGACGCGCCGTCCGGACTGTCGCTGATCTTGCAGAGTGTCCGGATGGTCACATACCGTGAGCCGCCCGCATAGAAACCGGTGCGGCGGAAAGCGTTCTGCTCCTCAGCATGGCCGTTTGCACGGGACGCATAAATATAGTAGGTTCCCGATGAACGCGGGACAAAGCGGAAAATCGCCTGATCGTCCGCGCCGCGCAGGGAAACCGGCATCGGCTCGTCCGGCACAAGATCGGGATACACCGGCACCGTCAGCTCGGCGCTGCCGCGGTAGTCGCCGGCGCCGAACAAGGACACAGTACAGATGTGATTGTGAAATGCGGTATGATATACATAGTCCCGGCCGGCGGAAAGCTCCGTTCCGTCCGCTGCCGTCACACGCACAACCGGCGCTTCCGAGCCGGGTGCCGCCGATGCCGCTGCGGTGCAGTCCGCAAGGGATGCTGTGGGACTCTGCGCGGCACTGACCGTATATAGTCCGTCCCAGAGCAGCGCGGTATGGAGATAATAGCTGCCGCTGCCGCAGTCCGCCGTACAGGACGCGCTGCCGTCTCCGCACGGCATCAGCAGCGCCGCGGTCTGCCCCGAAGCGTCCGTCAGTCTGCCGGTCACGGCCGCGGTCGCGTCTGCGTGCAGCGTCACCTTCCCTGACGGAAAACCGTTCAGCTGAACTGTCTGCGCATCGCCGGCCGGCGCGGTCATCCCGCCCGCTTCCAGAACAGGGAGCGCATCGGTCCGCTCCGTCACGGTCACCGTAAAGCGCACGCTGTCCTGTTTGCCGTTTTCCGCCGTCATCCGGCAGATGTAAGCGAAGGTGCCTGCCGCGGAGGTATCTGCCTCACAGCAGTCGGTCACGGCACCGGAAATTTCGGTTTCCGTTCCGTTTTCCGCGCGGAGCCACTGATAAGTCATGCCGGGCGCTGCCGCACAGACCTGCATCGGCGCAAAACCGCTGCACGGGACGGACAGTGCCGTTTCCGAGTAATCCATAATCAGCGGTTCATCGCAGAAACAGTAGTTTTCAAAGGCCTCCGCTGCCGGCAGCGGCTCGGCTGCACAGAGATAAAAGCCGTCCTGCCACGCTTCTTCGCCAATCTCCCGACAGGATGCCGTCAGCACCGCCGACAGGCAGCCGCGCAGACTGCGCGCTCCGATTGTTTCAGCCCGTTCCAGACGGACGGCCTTGATTTTTGCATCGGCAAAGAGCTCGTATGCAGTCTCCGTGAGCAGCGGAAAGTCCAGCACACCGGCAATCGCGCCGGCAAACGCCCGCTCCCCTGCCTGCGCCAGCGCAGAGAAGGTCACGGTGTCTTTTCCGTTGCCGAACGGGAAGCCGGAAAACGCATTCCGCCCGACCTCGGTGACAGCCGCATAGGGAATCACAGCCGTAAGGTTCGGGGTGGACTTTTTCAGCGCCAGTGCTCCTTCCGCGATTTTCGTCACGCCGGGCGCCGTGAACAGCCGCAGACCGGAGCAGCCCGAAAAGACATTCGCAGGCAGCGCCGTCACCGTCTCCGGCAGGCACACGGCCTTGAGCGCGCTGTCTCCCGTAAAGGCACCCTCGCCGAGCGTCTGAAGCGCCGGCAGATACAACGCCGCATCCAGTGCGCCGCAGCCGGTAAATGCACTCTCTCCGATGTCCGTTACACGGTTCCAGCAGGCGGTCAGCGTCCGCAGCTTGCCGCAGCCGGCAAAGGCACGCGTCCCGAACTGCACCGCATCCGGCAGATCGGCCGTCTTTAAGACCGGACAGCCGTCAAAGCAGGATTCCGGCACGGCGGTCAGACCGGAAAGCGAAACAGACCGGAGCTTGCCGCAGTTCTGAAACGCCCGCGCCCCGACCTCCGGCACTTTGTCCGCCGGACTGACGCTTTCCAGCAGCGGGCAATCCGAGAAGACACCCTCGCCGAGCGATGTCACGCCCGGTGCCGTCAGCTGCCGGAGATTTTCACACGAAGCAAAGGCGGACGCCCCAAGCGCCGTCACGCACGCAGGCAGATACACCTTCTCGATGAACTGACAGCCGCGGAACGCCTCTGCGCCGACTGCCGTAATGCGCTGTCCGTCGATGGACTCCGGCACGGACAGCTCGCGCCGCACGCCGTAATAATGCGTCAGCACGCCGTTTTCAACCGCAAACGGAACCGGCACATCCAGTCCGCCGATCGAATAGACCGTCTCGGACACCGTACTGTCGGCAAAGCCAGGATATACGGCGACCGCACGCAGCCATGTTGTCTCGGCAACTGTCAGCGGCGCTGTGTAGAGCCGGCCGTTTTCCGCCGACGGCACAGAGCCGTCCGTCGTATAGTAAATCGCCGCATCCGGCGTTTCCGTTTCAATCTCCACCGTGCGCGCCGTGCCGTAGTTGCCCGGCTTCACGGAGAATTCCGGCGCATAGCAGATGCCGTCGTCCCAGCGGAAATTCTTCATGCAGACAAGGCCCCAGCCGAATTTCTCGTCAAAGCCCTCCTGACCGAGATCGACAGCGTTCAGACGGAGCAGCGTCTCCGCACGCCGCGGCGTCATTTCGGGATCATAGGTCCGCAGCAGCGCACAGCAGGCCGTGACATGAGGCGTGGCCATACTGGTGCCGTTCAGCCGCTCCTGCTTTCCGGGCTCGCCGATCGAATAGCTCAGGATGCCGACGCCCGGCGCGACCACATCGACCAGCTTGCCGCGGTTGGAAAAACCGGCAAGCTCCATGTCGGAATTGACCGCACCGACCGTGATTGCCGAGCTGATACCGCCCGGATAATAATACATTGCGTCATCGCCGTTGTTGCCCGCTGCCGCGCAGCAGATCACACCCGCCTTTTCCGCCACGGCCAGCGCCTCGACTTCGAGCGGGCTGACGCCCAGTCCGCCGAAGCTCATGCTCAGAATGCCCGCGCCCTGTTCGATGGCGTACATCAGGCCGAGATAAATCTGCTCGTCGGACGAGCCGCCCTTGTGGTCAAAGACCTTGACCGGCAGGATTTTGACATTCGGCGGCGTCAGCTCGCAGATCGTTCCGGTACAGTGCGTGCCGTGTCCCATGTCGTCGCTGACGGTGTCGTCGCCGGAATTGGAGTAATTGACGCCGCCGTCCAGAATGCGGCCCGCAAAGAGCTCCGGTTCCGTGTTGATGCCGGTGTCAATGACGGCGACTGTCACCTGCGGCAGCAGCTCGGCGTTCAGATACTGCCCGATGAACTCCTCCGCGCCGATCAGACCGGCGCCCCATGTCATGTAATGGCCGGCGCCCGCGGGCAGAGCCGGCGATGTGCCGTCATCGGCGACGGGATCCAGCTGCACATGATGCGACGGCTGGACATATTCCACGCGGGGATCCTCCGCAAAGCGCTGATAGGCCGCATAGGCCGCGGCAGCATCCGCATACCGGAAGATGTGCAGGTCGCGGTAGCCCTCCGCCGCCGACAGTGCGCCGAAGCTGTCCACCTTGCCCTTTGCCTTGACAATCAGGCGTGCGGTCTGAAATTCATTCGTAATCGTGACCGTGCCGTCCGATTCCGCATAGTGATATCCGAAGCGCTCTGCTGCATCCTCAAACGCCGTATAGGCGCTGCCGGACTGCACTGAGCTTCCGCTGCGGCGGACATCCGGACCGGTTTGCAGCATCAGTCTGCCGCCGCGCACGGAAACTGCGCCGACGCTGCCGCCGGTCTCCTGTCCATCACGGAGCAGCGTGCCGCTCTCACGGTCAAAGGTCAGTTCGTCATAATATGCAGCCGGTTCCCCCTGCTGCACAATCTCCTGCACGGCATCCGCAAAGGCCGAAAGACTGACCGGTGAAGCCGCCTGCGCCGCAATCGGCGGGAACGGCAATGCGGTCAGCAGCAGCACGGCGGATACGGCGCCGGTACCGGTGCGTTTCATGTTCATGGACATCCCTCTTTTTTTATGATTCTCCGGCGGTGTCTGCCGGTCCGGCATTCTCCTCTGAGATGCAGCCGTTCCAGTTCCGGATGCGGGCTTTCATTTCCTCTATGTTCAGAATGCCGTATGCAAAGCCCTTTCTGACAAGCTCTGCCGGTACATATTCGTCATATTTCTCAAAGAGCGGAATCTCGTCCGGATAGACCAGATCCATCGGATCGAATTCCTGCTCGGTCTCCTCCTGAAGCACGCGGAAGAAGGCCGCCTTGTCCGCTTTCATTTTAAAGGTCATGAAATACGGGCGGCACGGCGACAGGCCGGAAAGATGCAGCTTCTGCGCACACTTGATTTTCAGCAGGCGTTCCATCGCAAGAAAGGCGTAGCTGCCGAGCCACGGGAACAGCGCCCACATTTCGCCGCCCATGCAGATCAGCGGCTCCTCCAGCAGGCCGGAATTGCCCGCCGTGTGGCGCGCAAGCTGAAGCCGCGCAACCGCATTTTTCATCAGATACGGGTACATGACTTCTTCGCTCAGGACACGGCGCATCCGTTCGAGGATATGCGTCTGAATGTCGCCGGGACAGTCGCCGAAATACGCCGGCACCTTGCCCTTGACCATCGTGCAGTAGACGATGTGGCGGTCGAAATCGACCTCATCGACCACCCAGACATGGCCGGCAATCGCAATCTTTTCGCCGGCAGGCGGCGGCTGCACGATCGTGCCGATCTCCTGCGACTGGCTGCGGACCGTGAACTCCTCGCTGTCCTGAAAGACCGCGTAGAATTTATAGTTGTTCAGCACGCGCTCCCCCGCCAGCCCGACAATCAGGCCGCCGCGCTCGGTGCGCTGCAGATGCTCCTTTTCGATCAGATGCCGCAGCAGAATGCGGTAATCGTCCTGCGAGATGCGGCGGAACGGCTGAAGCTTCAGCACCCGTCCGGCCAGCTGATTCGGGAGCAGCTCGCCGCAGGATGCCAGCGTGCTCAGCGTCTGATGATAGAGCAGCGAATACGGGAGCCGGTCGAGCTTCGGCGGCTCCACCCACTTTTCCTCGGCATAGAGCTGCACCAGCGCAATGCCCTGCAGCAGCTTCCAAGGTACCGTCGAAGGCAGCATCGCACGCGCCTCCGGCTCATCCTCCCGCATGACAAACCACATCTCCGGCGGCAGTCCGCGCCGGCCGGTTCTGCCCATGCGCTGCAGAAAGGACGAAACCGTAAACGGCGCATCGAGCTGAAAGGCGCGTTCGAGCTTGCCGATGTCAATGCCGAGCTCCAGCGTTGCCGTCGTGACGGTCGTCAAAGTCTGCTCCTCGTCCTTCATCACCGCCTCCGCCGATTCGCGGAAGGCCGCCGACAGATTGCCGTGATGAATGAGGAAGCGGTCAGGCTCATGCTTCCACTCGCAGTACTGCCGCAGAGAGGTCGTCACGGCCTCGCACTCCTCGCGGGAATTGACAAAGACCAGACATTTCTTCCCCTGCGTGTGCGAGAAGATATAGCCGTATGCCGGATCGGCATGGTTCGGCGCCGGATCCGTCTCGCGCTCCAGAGGCTCTGCGGGAGCCTGCGGCTTTCCGGCATCGTCCAGCGCGTAAAAGTTTTCATACAGCCCGATCATCGCTGGCTGTTCGGCATTTTCCGCCGCGGGGAGATCCTGCGCGTAAAAATGCTCCATCGAGAGCCGCCATGTGCTTTTCTGCGGCGGGAGCTGCGGGATGACCGTATGCCGGCCGGAGCCGACGGAAAGATATTCTCCGGTCTGCTCGATGTCGCCGATTGTCGCAGAGAGGCCGATTCTGCGGGGCTGTACGCCGGCCAGATCAGACAGCCGCTCGATCAGGCAGAGCGTCTGCCCGCCGCGGTCGCCGCGCAAAAGCGAGTGCACCTCGTCGATGATGACAAAGCGCAGACCGTGAAAGAGCTTCGGAATCGCCGCGTGCTTGTGCAGCAGCAGCGCTTCCAGCGATTCCGGCGTGATTTGCAGCACACCGGACGGGTTTTTCAGCAGCTTTGCCTTCTGCGACTGCGGCGCGTCACCGTGCCAGCGCCAGACCTTGATCGAGGTCTCTGCACAGAGGTCGGTCAGGCGCTGATACTGGTCGTTGATCAGCGCTTTCAGCGGCGCAATGTAAATGATGCCGACGGAATCGGGCGGGTTCTCGTCCAGCAGCGTCAGTGCGGGAAAAAAAGCCGCCTCGGTCTTGCCTGATGCCGTAGACGCCGAGAGCAGGACATTATGGTCGGTGTTGAAAATCGCGTCTGCCGCGGCAACCTGCACCGGTCTCAGGGACTGCCAGCCGGCGCGGTAAATATAATCCTGAATGAACGGTGCATAACGGTCAAAGGCGTTCATGGCAGTCTCCTTTTTATGTTTGTCGATAAATTTTTATCGGTAAATTACATAATGCGGGCAGTATTTTTCATGCCGGATGCTGTGCAATTCTCCAAATTTATCGGCAAACATTAAATTTTGATTGACAAGCGTAAAAAACTGTGCTATAATCCAAACAACGGCGGGAGAACATCCGCCGGTCACATCCGAAAGGGAGGGAATATCATGGAACAAAACCACGATGCAAAAAAGGCCGCGCTGGCAAAGCGCATCCGCAAATTCGGACTGCTGGCTCTGTGTATCACCTGTGCCGCAATCGTCCTGGAAACGGTACTGCTTGTCCTGCGGGCAATCTCCAACACGCGCTGGATGCTGTCACATCAGAACACGGAGCCGGACGACATCCTCGACTACCTCATTATGGCCGGCAACCAGCACTTCTGGAGCAATCAGTTTCCGAGCGCTCTGCTGCTGATTGCAATGCTGGTGCTGTCGTTCATCCTGTACCGCCGCATCCGCAGAGACGGCACGCCGTTCCGCTTTGAAAACATCCGGCTGCTCCGCATCAGCGCTGTCATCATGGGCGTCCGCGCACTGATGGATCCGGTCGAACGGACCGTCGTAGACCTTCTGCAATACAGCACGCTGAGTCTCCGCAATTTCTTCAGCCTGCTGTTCCGGAGCAACACGGCCGTCTGGCTCTGCTTCCTGCTGCTGCTGTGCAGCGAGGTGATGCACTACGGCGCCGTGCTGCAAAAGCAGTCCGACGAAACCCTGTAAGCCAACACAGAAAGGATGGTTTCTGATGAGTACACAAGCAATGAAGATCCTGCATTCCCCCGACAAGCGCATCCGGCTTGTCAGCGCTGCCGCGGCGGTCCTGACCGTCATCGGCCTGCAGGCCGCCGGAAAATACCTGTTCAGTATGCTGTCGGTCTTTTTCAGCGAACCGTTTTCCTATCCGCAGACGATGCTGTATTCCCAGTTTGCAAGCTGTCTGACCTGGTGCTGTTTTCTGGCTGCCGTTCTGATTCTGCTGATCCGCGTGGCCGCAACCGGCAAGGCGTTTACGCTCTTCAATGTCCGGATTCTGAAAATCGCCGGAATCATTCTGTTGCTCTGTCTGATTCTGCCGCCGGTCTGCGACATCGCCACCGTCGTAATCTTTTCACAGCCGGAGCATCTCGTGTCGGACATCCTGATCACACTGCTCCAATCCGTCTTGCTGTACGCCAACTTCTATACCGTCATAATGATTCTGCTGGTTGCACTCTGCCGGGAATGTGTCTACTACGGCACGATGCTCCAGACAGAGTCCG
The DNA here is from genome assembly GCA_024695445.1 of Oscillospiraceae bacterium. Classification (GTDB taxonomy): domain Bacteria; phylum Bacillota; class Clostridia; order Oscillospirales; family Ruminococcaceae; genus Firm-04. The sequence goes on along the minus strand of JAILIG010000088.1, from coordinate 5,165 downwards.
ATGAAACAGTGTGAGGTGACGGTATGGCGATCATTCTGCGGCTTGACCGCGTCATGGCAGACCGGAAAATGAGCCTCAACGAGCTGAGCGAAAAGGTCGGCGTCAGCAATGTCAACCTCTCAAAGCTCAAGACCGGAAAGGTCAGCGCCGTGCGGTTTTCCACGCTCAATGCGATCTGCAAGGCGCTCGCCTGTCAACCGGGCGACATTCTCGAATATACACCGGACGCTGAGGACGGCGAAGATGCCGTTCTGTAAACGGACCGAACACCTGCCCTGCCGGATGCGGGGCAGGTTCTCTTTATTGTATTCGGAAAAAGCGGGCGGTTCTTATACAGTGAATTCCGCAAATTCGTCCTCGACCGGCTCCTGCGACTCCAGAACCGTCGGCGCGAAGGTGAAGCCGCCGGACTGCAAAAGCTCCGGAACCGTCTGGTTCGGGTTCTGCTGCATCAGATCCAGCACCTCAATGAAGTCCCGGATGACCTCACGCGGCGTCAGATTGCTGTCGGCGCCGATTCTGCCGTACTCGATCTTGATGAAGTTGTCCATATCCTCTGCCGTGACGATCTGCTCGTAATCGTACAGCACGGCGTGGATTTCGGTCAGCTTTTCCACCAGAATGCGCATTTCCGCATAGCTCAGCGGATCCAGCCGGATGACCGGCGCGTGGAGATTGTTCTGCTCGCCGCCGAACTTGCCGTCCACAAGGCGGGAGCGCAGCGCTTCGTAGCTGTAAATGCCGCGGCGCTGATCCTCCATGCACTGCGGCGTGCCGCACATGACGATGCCGAGGTATTCCGCCTTGCCCTGCATCGTGTCGTTATACATGGTCAGGATTTTTTCGTAGTTCTTCTCACGCGTCAGGCTCTGCGGAATCTTGTAGAGATTGACCAGCTCGTCCATCAGCACGATCAGGCCCTCATAGCCGGCCTGCTTCAGGAATACCGCGAACAGCTTGATGTACTCGTACCAGTCGTCGTCGCGGATGCAGATGCCGATGCCGAGCTCGTTTTTCGCCTCGGTCTTGTTCTGGTATTCGCCGCGGAACCACTTGACCACCTTGCCCTTCATCTCCGCGTCGTCGTTGACGAAGGACTGGTAGTACAGCCGCAGCAGCGCTGCAAAATCAAAGCCGTGTACCATCGTGCTGAGCGTGTCTACAACGGCGAAAATCTCCTTTTCCACCATGGCGTGGAAGGCCGGATCGGTCAGCTCCAGACCGGTCGAGGCCGCAAGCCTTGTCCGGATGCCGTTGATCCAGCGGTCCAGCACGAGCCCGACCGCGCCGCCGTCCGGACTGGTCTTGGTCGAGAGATTCTGCATCAGTTCCTTGTAAAGGCCGAGTCCCTGCCCGTTGCTGCCCGTCAGACGGCGCTCCGGGGACAGGTCGGCGTCGCAGACCGCAAAGCCGCGGTCCATCGCATAATTGCGGATCGTCTGGAGCAGGAAGCTCTTGCCGCTGCCGTATTTTCCGCTGATGAAACGGAATGCCGCGCCGCCGTCTGCCACGACATTGATGTCGTTGAGCAGCGCTTCGATTTCCTTCTCTCTGCCGACTGCGATATACTGCAGTCCGATGCGCGGCACGACGCCGCCCTGCAGCGCGTGAATGACCGCGCCTGCCATTCGCTTCGGGATTTTCATGCTTCCAACATTCCTTTCAGATCTTCAATATAGTCCTCGACCAGCACCGGCATCCCGTTTTCATCCGTTTCGATGACGGTATCGCCGAATTCGTCGTACAGGTTTTCGTTGATTTCATCCGCCAGCACCGAGAGCATATGCCCCGCGTCCGTCAAAGGCTGACAGGAAGAGCCCGTCAGCAGGCAGCAGAGCAGCGTCATCGCCGGCGCGCTGAGCGGCAGGTCGGGCAGATCGTCGCCGGCGCCGTCCTCCTCCGGTTCCGCCGGTCCGGCGGGCACAAAGTCGGCGGGCGCTTCCTCTGCCGGCGCCGCATCCTCAGGCAGCGTCAGCATATCGGCGGTGTGCTCCGCCGCCGCACGGATCTGCTCCAGCTCCGCGGAATCCAGCGTGATGACCGGCGCGTTTTTCTGTGCCTGCTCCTCAAAGTATTTGTCCAGCACGCGCCCGATGACCGCCGTTTCATCCGCGGGAATCTCTCCGGCTTTCAGCTTCGCCTTGAAATGCAGCCGCTCGCGCAGCAGGGAATCCACCGTCCGCAGATAGCTGCCGATCCGCTCGGAATCGGGCTCGCTGAAGCTCTGCTCCGCCGCCCATGTTCCGCCGCGGCACTCGTACAGCAGCCGCGGGCTGATGCGCACCGAACGGTCCGGAGGCAGCGTCTCCTCGTAAAAGACGGCACCCTCAAACATCAGATACTGTGTCCGCGTCCTGCCGCCGAAAAGCATCGCCGCAAGAGACTGTCCCTTGTTTTCCGCGAAATAGGTGAGCAGCGCACGGTATACCCGCTGTACGATTTCTTCGGTCAGCTCCGGATAATCCGCATAGAGCTTCGATTTTAAGATGTGGTATTTGGAAAGGCGGTCCAGCGCCTCGGTGAACTGTGCGGCGCTCTGCTCCGAATGCCGCACAACGGCGTCCAGCGCGGCCTCCTTTATGTCAAGGCTCTGCGGGTAAGGGATGCCGTAATACGCCGCAAAATCGCGGATCCAGCGAGGAAAACGCTTTTTCAGCTCCGGATTGGTCTCTGCATAATCGGCATAGAGCTGCTTCATCAGTGCATAACTCTCCGCAGGGCTCTGCACGCCGATGCCGTTGAGCAGCTCAAAGAAATACAGCACCAGATAGGGCGTGTCCGCCTCCGGCAGCGCGCCCTGCCGGTACCGCGTGCGCCATGTGAAAAAGGTGCGCAGCTCGCAGTCGTTCAGATTGGAATACATCGGTACGCTGCGCCCGCAGGGAACCGGCTCGGCACAGTCGTCCGTGAACTGCTCCATGTATCTGCCCTGCCGGACAAAGGTCGCTTCCATCGACTGGCGCGCAAAGGGATTTGCTGCCGTGAGCGTCCGCATCTGCCGGATGCGCAGCGGCACCGGCTGCATCAGATGTGCGCCGGAATAGGGAATCGCCTCGGAACCGTAAACGGTTGACGAACGCGAAGCAGAGCCCGTTCTGCGCCGGTTCGCCGGCCGCCCCGTGCTCCTGCGCTTTGCTGCGGGCTTGCGCGGAGATGACGGCCTTTTCGGCTTCAGCGGAACCGGCTCCTCGCCGATGCTGCCGATGAGCTTGCCGAGCAGCTTCCACAAATCCATGACTGCATGGCTCCTTTCGTTCGGTTTTTCATGTATTCTCTTTTATTATACATGATTTTTCCCGTTTTTGCAATGGGAGAACAAAAGAAATTTATACGGAATTTCTGACAGACTGTTCACGGGGCTCCGTCCCTGCATTGCCGTTTCTTCGCTGCAAAACTTTTCGCGGTCTGCCCATTGAAATTTACCTGATATTATGTTATAATAAGTGTAATTGAACCTAGGAGGACAGATCCATGAAGCAGCTCACCGTCGGAATCATGGCCCATGTGGACTCCGGCAAAACAACCCTCGCCGAGGCCATTCTCTATCACGCCGGTGAGATTCGCAGACGCGGCCGAGTCGATCACGGCGACTCCTGGCTGGACACCGACGACATCGAACGCAGCAGAGGCATCACCATTTTTGCGCATCAGGCGTCCTTCCGGCTCGGCGAACGGCTCATTACGCTGCTGGACACGCCCGGCCATGTCGATTTCTCCGCAGAAACCGAGCGCACCATGCAGGTGCTCGACTGCGCCGTGCTGGTCATCAGCGGAACCGACGGCGTGCAGAGCCACACCAGAACCCTCTGGAAGCTCCTTGACCGCTACGGCATTCCGGTGATTCTCTTTGTCAATAAAATGGACCTTGCCGAGAAAAACGAGACGGCGCTCATGCAGGAATTGCAGGCAAAGCTCTCACCGGCCTGTGTGCAGTTTGATGCGGACGCGGAAAGCCTCTTTGAAGCCGCCGCAACCTGCGACGAACAGCTCATGGAGACCTATCTCGACACCGGCACACTCCCGCCCGAACTGCTGCGGGATGCAGTCAGCCGGCGCAGCATATTCCCCTGCTGCTTCGGCGCGGCCAGGGACATGAAGGGCGTTCCGGCGCTGCTGGACATTCTGGAACGCTTTGCACCGGCTCCCGAACGGCTGCAAGGGTTCGGCGCAAGAGTGTTCAAGATTTCGCTTGACGCAAAGGGCAGCCGGATGACCTTTCTCAAGGTGCTCGGCGGCACGCTCAAAAACCGCGCCGAGCTGACCTACCGCGGCGCAGACGGCGAACTGCGGACGGAAAAAATCACGGGGATCCGCTTCTACTCCGGCGCGAAATACACCGCCGCCGATCTCGCCGAGCCCGGCGCGGTCTGTGCCGTCACCGGTCTGACTGCCGCCTATGCCGGCATGGGAATCGGCGATGCGGGCGATGCGGTTTCCGCCGTCCTGACACCGGTCATGCGCTACCGGCTCGTCCTGCCGCCCGATGTCGCGCCCGTCACAGCGCTCGCACAGCTCCGGCAGCTCGAAGCCGAGGATCCGCAGCTCCATGTGCTCTGGAATGAGCAGCTTCGCGCCGTCTATGTGCAGCTCATGGGAAGGGTGCAGCTCGAAGTCCTCACCCGGCAGATTGCCGACCGCTTCGGCTATGCCGTCAGCTTCGACAGCGGCAGCGTCACCTACCGTGAAACAGTCACCGACACGGTCGAGGGCGTCGGTCACTACGAGCCGCTCAAACATTACGCCGAGGTTCACCTGATTCTCACGCCCCTGCCGGCGGGAAGCGGCGTACAGATCGAAACACACTGCTCTGAAGATCAGCTCGACCGGAACTGGCAGCGGCTCATCCTCACACATCTGGAGGAAAAGGAACACCGCGGCGTGCTGACCGGCTCGCCGATTACCGATATCAAGCTGACGCTCGTCAGCGGCAGGGCACACCCGAAGCACACCGAGGGCGGAGATTTCCGGCAGGCCACCTACCGCGCCGTCCGGCAGGGACTCCGCACGGCACATTCCCTGCTGCTGGAGCCCTACTATGATTTCACGCTGGAACTGCCCGCCGAGGCACTCGGCCGCGCCATGACCGATTTACAGCAGCGCGCCGCCGACTTTCAGCCGCCGGAATCTGACGGCAGCCGCGCAGTCATCACCGGCAGCGCACCGGT
>JAILIG010000046.1 GCA_024695445.1 Oscillospiraceae bacterium | reverse complement strand
AAAAAAGGGCTAATTGGTTTGGCAGTTGCCGTTGCTGGGGCACTTGCGGCAGGCGGAACGTATGTGTATAATAACCTTCTTTACGATGAAGATGGTTATAACAAGCATGGATTCGATAAAGATGGCTACAATCGTGATGGTTATGACAACGATGGCTATGATCGAAAAGGCTTTGACAGAGAGGGCTTTGATTGCGAAGGCTATGATCACGAGGGCTTCGATAAATCAGGCTTTAATAGATATGGCGTTGACCGAGAATGGTATAATAGAAATGGTTTCGACAGTGAAGGATACGACCGTTCTGGAAAAGACCGCCAGGGGTACTACAAATCTGGATATAACTCAGAGGGCTTGGATCGCGGTGGAAAATCATTTGATTATTATAATGAAGAGCTTCAGAAAATCGAGGATATTCTGAAAAAAGCTCATGGACAAATGAAGAACGGTGAATTTGGTTATGCATTACATGACATCCGCATAGGGCTAGAAAAGGGTGTGAAATGCATTATCTTTCACTGGAGGGGAGACTCAGATATCAAGGAAAAGCTTGATGACAACATTACTGTCTGCAAGAGTTACACGCTTCTTCCAAGGGACTTTATCGAGGAATTATATGATGCCAAGAACCACTGCAACCCATTACAGCACGACACAGATGTTCAAAAGGATTATGGGCAAGTCCATTTTACATACAAAGTGTTGGAAGAATTAAGTGATATAATTAAAGTTTTCACATAATAGAGCGCAAGAATGTGTCAGATTTCTTCCCTCGAACTACATAGGGTCGGGTGCTTTGAGTAAGTTACTGATTGCTGTATCTGAAAAAGACACCAGACTTATTCCCGAGGACAAGCAAAACTATGAATCCGTGGAAATACTCATTCCTACATAAGAGAAAAAGTGCCGAATTTTCGGCACTTTTCTTGTTTTCACTTTTTCTCCCTTGACATCAAAACTACGCACTCAACGTGACCGGTCCGCGGGAACATATCCACGGCGCGCAGCACTTTGAGGCGATAGCCCCGTTCGCAGAGATAGGCGGCATCGCGGGCGGCGGTTGCAGGGTTGCAGGAGATCATGACCATGCGGGAGGGCGCCATGCTGAGGCAGGCGTCGAGCGTGACCGTGTCGCAGCCCTTTCGCGGCGGATCGAGCACGATCAGGTCAGGCGCCTTGCCCTCTGCGGCGAACTGTGCGGCGATCTCGCCGGCGTCTCCGCAGAAAAAGTCTGCGTTCTGAATGCCGGCGCGTTCTGCGGTTTCCTTCGCGTCGCGCACCGCCTGCGGTACGACCTCAACGCCGAGTACCTGTCCCGCGGCATCCGCCATCGAGAGCCCGATGGCGCCGGCGCCGCAGTAGAGATCAAGCAGCAGCTCGTCCTTCTGCGGATTGCCGAGCTGTTTGGCCTCTGCAAAGAGCCGCTCCGCCTGCGCCGTATTGACCTGATAAAAGCTTTCCGGGGAGAGTGAGACCGGCACGCCGCAGAGCGTGTCCGCAATCGTGCCGCTGCCGCAGAGCGTAAAGGTCTGCGGGCCGAGGATCACATTGGTCTGCCGGCCGTTTCGGTTCATGACGACGGATTTGATCTCCGGAAACTCCTGCATCAGCTTTTTGCCGACCGGCAGGAGCAGCCGGCGGATGTCCTTTGCGGCGACAAAACAGACCATGAGCTCCCCGCTGTGATATCCCTGCCGCAGATAGAGATGCCGCAGCGCGCCGTGGCGTGTCTGCTCGTCATAGGGCGGGATGTGCGTAAGCAGCTCCTCGCAGCGCCGGAGAACCGCTCCGAAAACGGGTGGCTGGAGCCGGCAGTCACTGACGGGAATCAGCCGGTGCGAGCGCGGCGCATAAAAGCCGAAGCAGAGGGCGCCGGACTGCGGATGACTGCCGCAGGGATACTGCGCCTTGTTCCGGCAGCCGTCGAGGGCTTCCGCGCCGAGAATCGGCAAAGTTTCGTCGGGCGTCAGATGCCCGATGCGCTGAAAGGCGTCACTGACGATCTGCGCTTTGTGCCGTAATTCCGCGGAATAGGAAATATGCCGGAATACACAGCCTCCGCACTTGCGGAAGACAGGGCAGTCCGGCACGATACGGTCCGGAGACGGTTCCCGGACAGCTTCTATGATTCCGTAACAATATGTTTTCTGCACCTTGACGATCCGGACATCCAGCCGGTCGCCCGCCGCGGACTGCGGCACAAAGACCGCCATGCCGCAGAAGTGTCCCACGCCGTTTCCTTCTGCGGTCATGCCGGTGATTTCCAGCGGAATGATCTGGTTTTTGCAAAGCGGTGCAGAGGGATTCTGCGCGCTCACTCCGGCAGCTTGGCGCCGCAGGCGGGACAGTAGATGTCGCCGGCCGTGCTCTCTCTGCCGCATTTCGGGCAGTAGAAGCCGTGGACGCGCTGCATACTGCGGTTGACCTCGGACATCGCGTTGCGCAGATCCGTGATTCTGCCGATCAGGCCGTTGATCTGCTCCATCGAGCTGACGCCGTTGACGGCGGCCTCATACTCTGCCATGCCGAGCATCCGGTATGCCTCGTTGAGCTTTGAGCGCAGCTTTGCGCGCTCGACATAGCTTCTGGAATTTCCGATTGCATCTGCGGTTCTCTTGGTCGCCGTATCAAACGCCGAGCGCAGACCTTCCATTGCTTCATCCAACATTGGGATCAGCCTCCTTCACATGGATATGGTTTCAGTATATGCTTTTTTGGTGAGGAATGTGCCTCACTGTTCAAACTTCCAGGGGGAACCCTTGCGGTCGTGCTTGACATCGGAAGCCCGCGTCATGTTCATCATGATGATGAACAGCACGACATTGGCGAGACAGATGACGCCGCAGACCGTTGCGACGATCCAGAACTGCACACCGAAGAAGATCATCAGGAAGAAGCCGATGACCTGTGCGATCGCAAAGAAGAATGCGAACCGCTTGATGAATGTCCACTTTTTGAACGCGCCCTGATGCTTCGACAGAAGCGGTGCAATGTAATTCTGTGTGAACTTCTGCCAGCCGGACTGTTCGCTCTTGATGCGGACAGCGGCCTTTTTCGTCTTGCTGCCGAGGAAGATGCCCCAGATCAGGTCACGGATGATAGCGTAGTTAATCAGTGTCAGTCCGACAGGAATCAGTGCGAGCAGGATAGAGCGGGGATCAATATAGCCCATTGTTTTGTACCTCCGAATGAGTTGTTATGTTTTCCGCACCGATACAGTGCGGGAAAAACCGAAAGGGGGAAGCGGCTTACCGCTTCAGGATTTTTTTGGCGGTTTCCACGAGCGGTCTGAAGTTCAGCGCCGCCAGCACCACCAGGCCGAGCGCGAGCCAGACCGGCACAACAAACCGGATATGCTGGTTTGCGGGATTCATCGGATCGGTGCGCTGGATGGCATAGCACATGGCGAGCAGAATGCCGAGATTGGCCGCGAACCGTCCGTGCTGCACACGGAACGGCACGAAGCGGCGGGTATCCGTGATGCGGATGAGATAGCAGACAAAATAGCTGGAGAAGGTCGCAATGATCGCGCCGTGGACACCGTATTTCGGAATCAGCAGTGCATTGAGCAGCAGATTGAGCACGGCGGCGGCGAGGCTGGACCACAGGCTGTTTTTCGTGTGCTTGGTGACGGTGTAGATGCTCGACAGGAACTGGTCGAAGCACATCATCAGCACGGCGATGACCAGCACCGGCGTGTAGAGGTAGGCGCGCTCGTAGGCGGCGTCCTTCGAGGTCTTGATGAGGATATTGGACAGCGGCCGGTCCAGCGCAATGATAACGCCGGAGGCGAGCACGAGCATGGCCTGATAGGCCTCATAGACGGTCGTGTAGAATTTGCTGCGGTCGCGGGAGTCGTTTTCGGCGATCGCGCTCATGTTCCATGCCTGATAGAAAATGGACGAGACCATCGAGATCAGGTTCGGGATTTTGGTCGCCGCACCGTAGACGCCGGCGTCCGATTCAGAGACCATGTGCCGCAGGAAGATGCGGTCGGAAAAGCCCGTGATGAGCCAGAGCACGGCAGCCGGGATGAGCGGCAGCGAGAAGCGCAGCATGACGGAGAGCAGCTCTCTGTCGATATACTGCTTTGCGAGGAAGCGCTTGTGTCCTGCAATCCACCAGACGGTCATGCCGGAGATCAGATCGGAGCAGATGTTGGAAAGCATGAAGCCGGTGATGCCGAGCTTCAGCCAGCCGACCAGCATCATATTAAAGAGGAGAAAGACCAGCGTGCAGAAGATGCCGTCCGCGGCATAGAGCCGGACGAAGTTCCGCGCACGCGCAAACTGCGTCGAGAGCTGCCGGAAGCAGGAGCAGAGCACATAGAGGATCAGCAGCGGCACATAGCTTCGGATGTCGCCGTACAGACAGAGCAGCGGAGAGAGCAGCACGAAGGCGCCGCCGCCGCAGATCATGACCGTGACGGCGTTGGAAAAGACGGATTCCCGGTCGTAATTTTTGTCCAGACCGTAGCGGATGATTGCATCGGCCACGGAAAAGCTGACCATCGGAATCAGGAGGTTGGCGCACATCTCAAGGATTTCCTTGACATTGAACTGCCCGCTTTCGAGATTGGCCGTGTAGAGTCTTGTCAGCAGAAAGGCGAGGATTTTGGAGCCGAATCCGCCGATTGCAAACACGGCGGTGTTGGCCGCGAGTTTCTTGTACTTATTCATGGATCATTCCTTTTCAGAACAAAACAGATATACAGTAGTTATTATACCAGAAATTCACGGTTTCGTCAACTGTTTTCGGGCAAGTCCGTCACGGATTTTTCATTTTTTGCCGAAAAAGCAAAAAAGCTATGTGAAGAAACTCCACATAGCCGCAAACAAGAAAAAAGAAAACAACTCAAAAGGGGGATTTGGGGGATTAGAAACAAGGTTGTTTCAACCTCAGTGTTATTATATCTCATAAAACTAAAAAAAATGCAGATTCTATATGAATAATCCGTGAACCAACAGAAAGAAATTTATGAATTTGATGAATATATTGAACAATTCCGGAAGGTGTCGGATTGTCCCTTATTCCTGTTCGTTTTCGTCCGGATGCGGTTTTTGGCTTGACACACCCGTGCGGACTGTGGTATGATTAGGATGGTGCATGATGCCCGATACAGAAAACAATTCAGGGGGTACTTCACATGAAATCGAAACACAGAAAACTGACTGCGGTGCTTTCCGCACTGGCCCTGTCCGCCGGACTGCTCGGCGCGGTGCCGCGGGGTGCGCTCCGTGCCTCTGCCGCCTCTGCGAACTGGAAGTTTGACTTCGGAAACGGCGGCGTCGAGGGCGGCTATACCGGCGTTTCCGCCTCGACCGGCTACGACGCGGGGCGCGGCTACGGCTTTTCGTCCGGCACGAGCGTTTCGGATGTCAGCGCGTCCGGGTGGGGCGCGCAGAGCGATGCGGTGCAGTTCAACAATTCCACGCCGACCGGCCGCTACACCTTCTGCGCGGATGTGCCGAACGGACTCTATCAGGTGTCCGTCTGGCTCGGCAACACCACCCGCACGAGCGTGGCCATCGAGGGAATGTATCAGATCATGAACATGACCGGAAACGGCGCTTACCACACCTTGCAGGTGCCGGTCACGGACGGTCAGCTCAATATCTGCGCCTGCGAGGGCAAGGCCGGCTATGCCTTTACGATGTCTGCGCTCGAAATCAAGCAGATTTCGTCTCAGACACACACGAACCCGACGATCTGGATCTGCGGCGACTCCACCGTCTGCAACTACTATCCGCTTGCAAACTCCGATCAGGGCGCGCAGGCGGGCTGGGCGCAGCTTCTGCCCGATGTCGTGGACAGCAGCGGGTGGCAGGTCATGAACATGGCGACGGGCGGACAGTACGCAAGAGGCTTTGTCGATGCGGGGCAGTTCACCGTCATCGAGAAGAACGGACAGCCTGGCGATATCTATGTCATTTCCATCGGCATCAACGATACGAATTATTCCAATGAAACGGAATACTACAATTATGTCACCGACATGGTCAAGCGCGCAGAGGCAAAGGGAATGCGCGTCGTGCTGGTCAAGCAGCAGGGCCGAGACGGCGACATCACGCGGAACCCGAAGCTCCCCGGCCGCTGGTACGGCGGCGTACTCGACACCATCGGGAGCGAGCAGGGCGTGCAGGTCATTGACCTGTTCAATCTCTGGCAGAATTTCCGCATCTCGATCAACGATACCAACCCCTCGCCGTACTACCTGAGCGGTGACGACCTGCACATCAACCGCCGCGGTGCGCTGAAAATCGCGGAGATCATCGCGGAGCAGATCTTTGACGGACAGAGCGCCGGTCCGGCAGCGGCGTCCTTTAAGGACGGCACGGCGGTCATGTTCCGGAATGCGGAATCGGGAATGTACCTGACCGCAGAGGACGGCACGGCGGCCGCCGGCACGAATGTCTCGCAGAGCGCCGATGCGTCTCCCGCAGAGAAGAACACCTGGAAGCTCGTGTCCGCCGGCGAAAATAACGAATACTACATCTACTCGATGCTGGACGGCGGCGAAACCTATCTGCTCGATGTGACAGAGGGCAAGACCGAAAACGGCACGAACATGGAAATCTGGACAAAGAGCAATTCCAAGGCGCAGATTTTCAAGATTTTCAAGGACGGCGGCGATTATCACATCGCAACCGCCGTATCGGATTACGGCAGCTATGTCGGCATCTGGGGCGGCTCGCACGAGGAAAAGGGCAATGCGATCGAATGGGAGAAGGACGGCAGCGACAACCAGCGCTGGCAGATCGAGTTCCCGATGAGTGCAGAGGATGCGCCGCTGCTGCAAGGCGACCTGGACCGCGACGGCGTGCTCACTGCAAAGGATCTGGCCAAGGCCAAGGCACTTCTGCTCTCCGGTGAGCAGCTGCCCTATAACAGGGAGCAGGCGCTTGATCTCAACGGCGATATGCAGGCGGATGCTGAGGATATCGCGCTGCTGGCCGACTATCTGACGGCCGCGTCCGACCGCTTCTCCGATCCGAAATATGCCGCAGCCGAGCAGACGATTTCGGGCGGCGTGCGCGAGCAGACGAATGCCGGCTATCTCTACCGGGACTACCTCAACCTCGACAACACGGCATCGAGCGCCGTGACCTTTACGGTCCGTGTGAAGCAGAAGGGCAATTACCTCTGCACCTTCCATATCGCAAACGGCTCCGAAACCGACCGGAAGATGATGATTACGGTCAGCGGGCAGTCGGACAGGTGGCTCCAGAGCTTCCTGACCACGGGCAGCTGGACAAACTGGGCGGAGCGCGGACTTGTGCTGCCGCTTGCCGCCGGCATAAACACGATCACCTTGCAGTCGAATACGAGTGAGGGCGGCCCGAACATCGACTGGCTCTCGCTGAGCTTTACCGACGAGCCGGTCGCCGAGCCGTATACGGGCAGCGGCGGGCAGACCGGACCGGTCAGCGACAAGCCGACCGTGTTCATTGCCGCGGATTCCACCGCGCAGTCCTACCGCGAGAGCTATAAGCCGCAGCAGGGCTGGGGCTATTATCTGCAAAATTACTTCACGGACAATGTGGTAGTTTCAAACCACGCCATTGCGGGACGCAGCTCCAAGTCCTTCTACGACAACGGCAGACTGACGACGATCCTCGACCAGATGAAGACCGGCGACTATATGCTGATTCAGTTCGGCATCAACGACGGCGATTCGTCGAAGCCGGAGCGCTACGCACCGGTCTGCGGAAATGCGGACAATCCGACAGACGGCTCCTTTGAGTACTACATGACCTTCTACATCAAGGGTGCGCTGGAAAAGGGCGGCACGCCGATTCTGCTCAGCCCGACGCTTTCGATCCGGGGCGCGACGCAGCCCTTCACCGTCGGCTACCGCAATATCGACTCCGCCTGCAAAATGCTCGCGGCAAAGTACAATGTGCCGTATTATGATTTCGGAGCCGCGATGACCGACTCGTTCAACCGCATAGATTACAACACGGTGCGGAGCTATTATCTCGGCAGCGCCAACGGCAGCAACGATTACACGCACTTCACCGAGACTGGCGCCGATGTCGTGGCCGGCATTCTCGCAAGCGGCATCAAGGGACTGAATATCGACCTTTCCCGGTATGTGAAATAACGCTTTGTACAGACAGAACCGCCCGGAGGCAGAGGCTTCCGGGCGGTTTTTTTGCATAGAAGGGGATTGTCCGTAACGGGGATTCACCGGAGACGCCGCAGCCTGTGAATTGCGGAGCGCGGCCGGAAGCTTTCGTTTGAACTGCCGGCTCAGGTGCCGTCCCATGTGGAAAGAAGCGCGCGGAGATGCTCAACCCGTTCTGCGAGGAATTCCTTGATTCCGCCGGTTGCCGTCTGCACGGCGCGCACGGCACTGACCGTTTCCTCCGCATCGCCGCGCTCTGCGAGGCGGTCGGCAGCCGCACCGTATGCAGCATTTGCCTGTTCGTACTCGCGGCAGCGCATACAGGCGTCACCGAGCAGAATCTGCGCCTGCACGGCCTTCGGGTGCGTCGTGCCGTATGCGGCGTCAATCGCCTCTGCGGCGCGCTTGATATACATGATTGCCGACTGGCCGCTGTTTTCGAGCGTGCGGATGCGTCCCATCGTCAGATCGCCGAGCGGGGATTCCTTTCGCTCGACTGCCAGATTGTCGGCGATTTTCCGGACGGCATCGGCATACTTTTTCGCAAGCGTAAACTGACCGGAGGCACCGCAGCTCAGTGCCGTTTCAGAGAGCACCGGAATGCGGCGCGCCGAGTATTTTCCGTAAATCTTCCAGAGCAGCTTGTCCGCTTCCAGTCCCGCTTCCAGACTGCGGGCGTAGTCGCCCTGCAGCCGGCAGATGCGGCAGATGCCGGACTGTGCCGCCGCGATGCCGGCATCGGATTTCTGCTGCCGGCTCAGGCTGAGAGCCTTTTCGTAGCTTTCGAGCGCCTGACCGGATTCTGCGGCCGTTTCGAGCACCTGACCGAGCTGCATCAGGCAGTTCGGCTCCAGCGCGGTGCCCTTTGCGGCGTCACAGGCGGATTTTGCCGCTTCCATCGCAGCAGAGGAATCGCCGGCTGCCGTACAGGCATCCGCGATGCGGAGGGAAAACGCCGCGTCCTCCTCTTGGCTGTGCGATTCCTCGCCGTAGGCGGATTTTGCCGCCGTGAGCGCGCTTTCTGCGTCCGGAGCACCTGCTGCCGCCGCGAGAATCAGATTCAGCGTGATGCGGTGCTTTGCCTCCAGATTCGCCTTGCTGTCGGAGAGCAGGGAGCGGCAGGTTTCCGCCGCCTTGTCCTTCTGTCCGTCTGCGAGCAGCAGCTCGGCATATCTGGTCCGGTAATCCGGCAGCAGCTCGCGTTCGGTTTTCGATTTTTCCGCGTTTTCGAGCAGCATTTCCTGCCACTTGACGGCCTCTGCCGTCTGCTCCGTCAGCACGCAGCCTCTGGCCAGCAGATTGCAGGCGTCCATGCGGTCCGCTTCGGATTCCGCATTCTGCGCGACGGGCTCCAGTGCCTCAAGGGCTGCCCAGCCGTCTTTTTCGTTTCCCGTGCAGAGATCGCAGAGGCCGAGCTGACCGTCCGTCAGCAGGATTTCAGGGGCGTCGCCGGCGAGTGCGGACTGAAAATCCGTTTTGGCCGCCGCGAGATATGTTTTCGCTTCGGCATAGCGTTCCGACTCATAGCAGAGCATTCCGAGGCGCAGTCTGACGGCCGCGCTGCCCGGATAGCGGAGATCCGGATCGGGTTCCGCCTCGGCGTCGCGGAGCGCCTGCTCCAGGAGCGGCTCAGCGGCTGCAAGGTCGCCGCGGTCCCAGCAGAGCAGGGCCTGCCGGACAGCCGGCAGCTCCTCTTCTGCGCCGGGTTCTGACTGTGCAGGGGCAGCGGCCCGTTTGGTCGGGAAGAAAAACGCATCGTGCTTTCTGTAATTGTGAACGGCAGCGACCGCTGTGACCAGCACAACGAATGCCGTAATCAGACTGACGGCAGTGCTCTGCGCAAGCAGCGGCGCTGCGGTCCGTCCGCGGAGAGATTCCTTTTGCAAATGCTGACACCTCCGTGCTGCATAAGATCGAGATGATTCTCCTATATCATACCACAAACTGCCGGAAAAGTCAATCGCCGGCCGGCAGTGCCGGCTGTCAATGCTCTGAAGCTTCCCGCCGGCGGAGGGAGAACTTTTGTTGTTTTTCTCCGGTGGCACCGTGCAGAATGCAGCGCATTATCCGGCGTGAGGAGATATCCCGCGGCATGAGAAGCGGCGAAGAAATCTGCTGTGAAAAAGAAACGCCTGAGGGCAGATGTCCTCAGGCATAACAGGAAGATGCTGATACCAGAATCAATGACGGTAGGGGGGCCAGTAGTAAACGGCCGTGGTTGTGGTGGTTGTGGTCGTTTCATCCGGTAATTCCGGACCGCAGCCTCCCTGTTCATCTCTGGTCGGCGCGTTGGTGCCTTCCACACCGCCTGCGTCAGGCGGATCGCAGCTGTTTTCGCCGCCTTTTCCGCCGCTCAGACCTTTGTCCTCTGTGCCGTTTGCGGCGGTGGTCGAGACCGTCGTCGTGCGCGACACGGATGTTATGAGGCTGGGAACGGTAAAGGTGGTCGGTGCGGTCGAGTACGCGGACTCGGTGGAGGCCGGCGCCGAGGTAGTGGTCTGTCTCTGGGAGACCGTTGTGGATACCGTGGTCTGAGAGACAGACTGCGATTGTGATGTCGTCTGTACGGACGCAGCAGATCCGGGATCAGCGGAGCCGGTGTCCGTACTGCCGGCAGGTACTTTGTAATCTGTTACGCTGCCGTCCTCAGAGCTGACAGAGACCGTCTGGGTTGTCTGCGCGGTGACAGCCGAGGCGGTAGCCGTTCCGTCGGGGGTTGTGGATTCGGAGCGGCGGACATCCGTCGTGCCTGGGATACCGGCCGTAACAGCGGATTCATCGGGGAGAACGGGCGGTGTCTGGGGCTTTTTGCTGAAGAGATAAACGGCTGCAACGGAGAGGACAACCGGACATACGATTGCCGCCGCCGTTGCCAGCAGCCGGAAGCGGTGCCGGATGACCGGCTTTTCCGCTGAGGCAGACAGTTGCTTGGAAAGAACCGATCTGCGAATGCGTGCCTCAGCTTCCGGATCGACCGGTGCAGAGACAGCCGAGAGAAGTTCAGCAGTTTCTTCATCTGTCAGCTCCTGCATCAGATGCCGGAGCTCTTCATCAAGCGTCATAACTCTGCACCTCCTCCCAGTTTATCCCGGAGCTTCTGATAGGCTCTGGAAATTCTCATCTCGACCGTACCGGTACGCATGGAGAGACGCTCTGCGATGACGGAAGCGGTCTCTCCCGCGTAATACTTCCGGATCAGGATTTCAGCATCGGGCTCGCCCAGCGAAAGAATGGCCTGCATCAGCTGCTGCCGGCGTTCTTTCGTCAGACAGGCATCCTCCGGTGTGAGGGCGGGATCTGCAACTGTTTCGGCATACGGTTCAAGCGGCTCGCTTGCGGGCTTTGCGGCGCGTGCGCGGTACCAGTCGATACAGCGTCTGGACGCCGACACAGCGAGCAGTGCGCGGATACTGCCCTTTTCCGGATCAATCCGCTCTCTCTGCTGCCAGAACGAGAACAGGATATCGCTCGTCAGCTCCTCCATGTCCTCTGCTGAACAGAACGGACAGCCGCCGAGTCTGCGCCGGACGATTGCCAGCACAAGACCGGTATACTGTCTGAGCAGCGCAGTGCAGCCTTCCTCCGGACGCTCCCGCAGCAGCTTCAGCAGCTCTGCGTCAGTCACTCCGGTCACATCCATCACCTCACCGTCGGTGCTCCCTCGTTTATGTATTCGGGAAAAATCTTCCGAACCTCACAGCGGGAGCAGAATATTTTTTGGTATGATATTGCGCATTGTACTTTTATGGCT
The DNA here is from genome assembly GCA_024695445.1 of Oscillospiraceae bacterium. Lineage (GTDB taxonomy): Bacteria > Bacillota > Clostridia > Oscillospirales > Ruminococcaceae > Firm-04. Next base: position 781 of record JAILIG010000046.1, on the reverse strand, counting down.
TCGATTCAATGTCGATGACGACATATTCCGAAATTGCACCGGTTTTGAAGGGAATCGCCCAGCCGGAAATGCCGGAGGTCACGACAAAATCGGTGCTGCCGCGCCGTTCCGTGCCGTAGACGCGGTCGTTCATGCCGGCCAGCAGCCCGACATACCCGGCGGGGAAAATATGTCCGCCGTGGGTGTGTCCGGACAGCACGAGGTCGATGCCGGCGGCCGCCTCGTTTTCATAGTCGTTCGGCTGATGGTCGAGGCAGATTGTATATCCGGTCATGTCCAGCGGTGCGGTCAGCTGTTCGGCAGACCGGCGGTTTCCAAAGGATTTGTCCAGCCGCCCGATGACATTGAGCGAGCCGCCGGGCGAGACAGTCTGATCTTCGAGGACGGTCACGCCGTTTCGCTCCAGTGTTTCCTTTACATCCTGAAGCGAGAAGCTGCGGGTGCCGTAATATCCGCGGTCGTGATTGCCGTGGGCGTAGTAAACGCCGTAGGTCGTGCGGATGCTGCCGAGCGCCGCGGCAGCCCGTTCCATGTCTTCGGCTTTCGATTCGTCATCGACGAAATCGCCGGAGAGCACGACCAGATCGGGCTTTACTGCCTCAATGCGCCGCATCTGCTCCGCGAATTTTTCGCCGTCGAGCGTGATGCCGAGATGCGAGTCCGCAATCAGAACCACGCGCAGGGAGCCGTTTTCCAGTGCTTTGTCCGTCGTGAAGCGGTAGTGCGTTTCATAGATATGATGCGCGTAATACCAGCCGGCGCAGAGCACGCCTGCCGTCAG
>JAILIG010000012.1 GCA_024695445.1 Oscillospiraceae bacterium | reverse complement strand
CGCCTGATTTCGCGCTTCTCGGTCTACGACATCAGAAGCGGCGCGTTTCTCAGAAGCTTTGACCGGACATTTGACAGCGCCAGCTCGGTCTATGACGGGCTCGCAATGATCGGCGTCAGCGAAGAAACACAGAGCCTCTATCTGGAGAACAGAAAAAACTTCGACTTTTATCAGTTCCGGTTCGGGGAAGCGGACGGCACAGCGAACGGAACGCAGCCCGCATCCGGCAGCACAAAAACGGAGCCCGTCACGCAAAACGAACCCGCAAAGTCCGTTCAGGGCAGCAGCGCTGTCCTTGAAGTTGCCGCCGCACCGGACTTTGAAGCGGTCAGGCTGTCCGGCACATACGGCAGAGTTGAGCGCCGCGGGGACATGACAGCCGTCGCCTACTGGAAAACGCTCGATTTCTCGCAGATTCCGGGATACTTTGATATCGCATACTGTGTGCCGGAGGATCGGTCCGCGGTCTTCTTCACGGCGGATGACGATTTTTACCGCTCTGACACGGAGCTGAAATCGCCGGAGCTGCTGTTTCATCTGTCCGATGTGTGCGGTGAGCAGGTGCGGGTGTACGATCTGATTCCGTTTGCCAACACGGATGTGCTGTTTTTCCGGGGCAATGACAAGAATGGAGCCGCGCTCATCGGCAGCATTGACACGGCCGGAAAAGAGATCCGGTACAGCCGTACCCAAAACTGGGAGCTCGCCCCCTGCAGCACCGGCGTCATGGTCTATGACTACGACGCCGCATGGCATCACCGGACCAGCACCGTGCAGTACTGGGAGCGCGGCGAAATCTATGAGATCCCGGTGAAGAACGCGAAGGAAACCGAATCTCCGGAGAACATCCGTATTTCACCGAACGGCAGATACATCGGCACGGTCATGAAGGGCAAAACAAAGGATGGCAGTCTGACGGAGCGCTGCTCGGTCTACGATGTGAAAACCGGCGCGCTCATCGGGAGCTTTGACCGGGACTTCCGGATGAAATACGGAACCGTCGGCGCAAAGGGCTTTGAACTGCTCGGATTTGATGAGGACGCGCAGAGCCTATATGTAAAGGACCTCGAAACTTATCACATCAACCGCTTTGATTTCGGAGCATCACGCCATGAAACTTGAAATACGGAATGTCAGCAAGCAGTATTCCGGCACGCTGGCGCTGGACGGTTTTTCCGCAGAGCTGACCTGCGGGCTTTACGGTCTGCTGGGGCCGAACGGCGCGGGCAAGACCACGCTCATCAGCATCATCACGACGCTGCTCCCCCCGACCGCCGGCACAGTGCTGTATAACGGCAGACCGGCCGGCGGACGGGACTATATGAAGGTCATCGGCTATCTGCCGCAGGATCCGCGCTTTTACAAAAGCTTCACGGCAGAGGAATTCCTGCGCTATATGGCGGCGATGAAGGGCATCGGGAAAAAGGACGCAGCCGCACGCACCGCGGAGCTGCTCGAACAGGTCAATCTGACCGCGCACAGGAACAAGAAAATCGGGGCGTTCTCCGGCGGAATGCGGCAGCGCCTCGGCATCGCGCAGGCAATTCTGAACGATCCGGAGATCCTGATTCTCGACGAGCCGACCGCCGGCCTCGATCCGAAGGAGCGCGTCCGCTTCCGCAACATCATCTCGCGGCTTTCGAGTGACCGCATCATTCTGGTGGCAACGCATATCGTCTCCGATCTGGAATTTGCTGCGAAGGAGGTTCTTCTGCTGAAGGAAGGCCGGCTGCTGAAAAAAGCCGCTCCGACCGACCTGCAGAATTCGGTCGCGGGCAAGGTCTGGCGCATACAGGCGGAGGAAGCGGAGCTGGAGCAGTATATGCGCCGGTATGTCATCGCAAATGCGGCGGCATCCGGCGGGCAGTACACCCTGCGCATCGTGTCTGACGAAAAGCCGCAGGAATCGGCGCAGCCCGAACAGCCGCGTCTCGAAGATGTCTACCTCTACTATTTCGGTGAAACCTATGAGACAGATCATCGGCTATGAGCTCAGAAAGCTGTTCCGGAACCGTCTGGTCCTGTTCATGCTCGCGCTGTTCAGCGTTCTGAACCTGTATCAGATCTACGGCGATTACAGGAAATACGCCGGCAGCGAAAAGAGCTGGCGGGACGGTTATTTTGCCGTATATGACGAGATTTCCGGCCCGTGGGACAATGAGAAGATCCGGTATGTGCTCGCGGAATACGAAAAGGCAAAGGCCGCAGTCTCTTCCGGGAATTACTCGACGGAGCCGGATCAGCCCGGCACCCATACCGGCTATGTCTTCGGCGACTGGGGGCTGTTTGAGCAGATCAAGGACGACATGGAAAGAATGTATCACTACGGCAAAACGATGGCGGCGCTGACACAGAAGGCCGCTGACAACGCCGTTTTTTACGAAGAAAAGGGCAATCCCGCACTGGCGAAGCAGAACCGCCTGATTGCAGAAACCTACCGGAACCGGAGTGTGGCGGCCTTTTACGACACGCTGGGCATCAGCCGGTATCTGAAATACGACTTCTCGACGCTGCTGATCCTGATGCTGCTGATTCCGCTGCTGTCGCCGCTCTTTGCGCGGGAGCATGAGAGCGGGATGCACGCGCTGCTGCGCCTGACACCGGATTTCCGGAAGCTGCCGTATGCAAAGCTGGCGGCGTGCTGCACCGGAATTGCGCTGGTCTGCCTGTTCTTCTTCACGGAGGACTTTCTCGCGTTCCGGTATTTCTATCACATCCGCGGGCTGTCGCAGCCGGTCTGGACGCTGCCGGACTATTTCTACACGCCGCTGTCCTGCACCGTCGGCGGCTGTCTACTGCTTCAGGCGGCGCTGAAGCTCCTCGGTTTTCTGGTGATCGGCTGCGTCTGCACGGCGTTCTCCGCGGCGGCAAAGCATGAGCTGATTCCGTTTTGCTGCACATTTGCGGTCGCGCTGGTGCTGGTCCTGACGGATGCATTTGCCGGCAGCACGGTGCTGTCCGTGCTCAACCCGGTCACGATGCTCCGGAACGAAGCGCTGTTCCGCGATTTTAAGACGGTTTCCGTTTTCGGCAGACCGGTCTTTTCGTTCCGGCTGCCGGTGCTGGCGGCGCTGACCGAGTGGCTCATGCTTGCGGGACTGACCTTGGCAGCCGGCAGACTGCCCGCACGGCAAAGGAGAACCCGCCATGAAATATGAATGCTATAAGCTCTTTGTCAAGCGGAAAGCCTGGCTCCTGCTGCTCGTGTTCACGGCGCTGCGGCTGCTGACGGCTTTTCTTCAGACAAACTACGCATCGGACTACCGCATGGAGCTGTACCGCGATGCCTATTTCCGGCACATGGAGGTGCTGGAGGGCAGGCTGACCGAAGAAAAGGCCGCATACATCGAAGCGGAAAACGCCCTCATCCGCGAGCTGACGGGCGAAAACAGCGAGGATTTTATCGGCTGTTACATCCGCGGGGAAATCACGGAGGACGAATTCAACGAGCGGTACCGGCTGCGCACGACCGGCTACGAGCGAAAAGACGCATTCGCCGTCATCAACGACCGGTACCGGAGCGTTTCGCAGAATCCGGAGCGCGTCTACTTTCTGTATTCCAACGGCTGGACGGGACTGTTCGGCAATGAACATCTCGATTTCGTGCTGCTGATACTGGTCATGCTGCTGACCGTCCCGATGATCTGCGACGAGTTTTCGACGGGGATGTACCCGCTGCTGCGCACGGCACCGAACGGCGGGGCGCGGCTCTATGCCGCGAAAGCCGGCACCGCGGTGCTGACGGCGATGCTCTCTGCCATGCTGTTCTTTGCGGCGGAAGCCGGCTTTTATGCGGCGGTGCTGGGGCTGCCCGACGGTTCGTTCCCCCTGCAGAGCCTGCCGCCCTTTGAGCAGTCCCCGTATCCGGTCAGTATTTTGGGGGCGGCGGCGCTGACGCTGCTGAACCGCTTCATCGGCGTCACATTCCTGACGCTGGCGCTGCTTTGCCTGTCCGCACTGACAAAGCGTGCGCTGTCGGCGGTTTTCCTCGGCACGGCGGGCATTCTGCTGCCGTATATCCTCTTTGCAAAGAGTTCGCTGAAATATCTGCTCCCGACACCGCTCGGCTTTCTGCTCTCCTGCGGCTGGCTGAAGGGCAGCTTTCCGGTCTCGCCGAATGCGCAGGAAATTCTCACCGTCACGCCGGCGCAGTACCGGACCGTACTGCTCGTTTCCGCGGGCCTGACGGCCGGACTGTTCCTGCTCGGAATGCTCGCCTTTACGGGTTTTTCCCTGCCGCGCATCCGTCGGAAAGGGGCAGCGGCGCTGTGTCTGCTCTGTCTGCTGCTGACCGGTTGCGGGAAAGCGCCTGCGTCAGAGCCCGATCTCACCGGCCTTGTCTATGACAAATGGCAGTACCGGCCGGAATCCGAGGCGTTTTCCGTCATCCGCGACGAGGAAACGGGCAGCTTTCTCTCGTATCCCGACAGCGGCGGGCAGGTGCCGCTGATTCACGACTGCTTCACGGATACAGCCGACCTCCGGCGCGGCTCTCTGCCGTACATCGACGGGGACACCGTGTACTATGTCAATCAGTACAGTATGTTTCATATGGAGATCATTGCGCTTGATACGCGGGACTTTTCCGAGCGCTGCGTTTACAGAGCGTACTGGTCGGACAACCTCGACCGCCCGGAAATGCTGTTTGGTCTGGGAATGTATCTTCCGTCCAAAAAGCCGCAGGAGGAGCGCACAGATGCGTACTTCGTGCATCACGGGCAGCTCGTGCTTTCCAAGCCGCAGGGGATCTTCCGGATAGACCTCCGGACGGGCGATGAATGCTGCATCCACGCTGGGAAAACGGAGAATCTTGCGGCGACCTGCGGGTATCTCTACTATCTCGACGAGCTGCTCGACCTGTACCGCTGCGACCTGAAAACCAATGTCTCCGAAAAGCTGCCGGTCGGCAAGATCCGGCACTTTTATGCCGCGGCAGACGGGCTTTACTGCAGGAGTCTGAAAGAGGACGCGTATTACTTTGTCCCGCCGGACGGCAGCCAAAAGAAGCCTGTGCCGGACTTTGACGGGGACGCCTTTCTGAAGGGGGAACTGACATGAAAAAAGCGCTTGCGGCGGCGGTTTCCGCGCTGCTGCTGACTGCCTGCGCGGGGAACACCGCGGACAGCGGACAAAGCACCGCGCCGTCCGCGCCCGCCGTCACAGAGGACCTGTTCACGGCAGATGCCGGCACGCAGACCGCAGAGCAGACAGATGCGTATGATCCATTTGCAGCGGATGACACCGACAGAGAAACCCAGCCGGTTCGCAGCTACGGCTTCCGCGTCGATTGGGAGGAAGGAAAGGAGAATGTTCTGGACTATGCGCCGACCGTTTCCTTCCGGCTTCATGCGGAGCTTGAGGGCACCGTGCATGACATGGGACTGCTGATCTTTGTCAACGGATTCAGCCAGCCGTTCCGGACAGACGAAACCCCGTCCGACCGGACCATGCACATTTCCGAAATTCCGGACTGCGGGGAAAAGGCGCTGACGGTCGAATTTGAGCCGGTGACCGGCGAGCTCGGCGATACCCTTTCCGTGCAGATCGTCCCAATGCTGCACCCGCGCTTTGTTCCGTCCGGACCGCTCACGGGCTGGGACCGGATGGTCAGCCACAGCCTGCACCCGATTTTCCCGTCCGATCTGACTGTCACACAGAAAACCGGGCTGAAGCCGCCGGCAGTCTGCACCAATTATCAGACAGAGCCGGTGACCGACGCACTGCGGCAGAAATATGACCGGATGAACTCCACGGGCGGCTATTCCGGAGACAACGATCTCGACAACCGCGTCTTTCTCGACACGCTGAAAAACGGCGTGCTCATCACGCCGAAGGACCGCTTGGAACAGGACATCGTGCAGACGCCGTTTACAAAGGACGACACCGTGACGCTCTGTATGTACGGCGGCGCCGCACCCTGCACATACCGCGTGTCGGCCTACCTCGACCACGAACTCATAAAGGGCGCCTTTGACGGGCTGGATTACATTGACATGACGCCGTCGCGGGACAGGATCTGCAAGAAAAAAATCGCGCCGGAAAAGGTGCAGTTTTCTCCGGGCGAATATCATCATTTGTATTTTATTGCAGTCCCCGTCTCTGCCGGCAAAAACAATCGGGAACAGGAGGTGCTGAAATCCGAGAGCGCACCGCTGTATCAGGAATTGCCGGGCGGCGGGGCATAACGGGTTTCCCGCGGAACCGAGCGCCGGAAAAGCCCGCAGATACCGTTTCCGTATCTGCGGGCTTTTGTCATACCCAAATGCCGGAGCGCCGTCCGCTCAGATTCATTCCCGGATCGAGCCCGCAAGAATTTGCAGGAGCGTACCGAGGTCGGCGGCGGTCAGTCCCGAATCGTCGCCGTCCAGCTCTGCATTCCGCAGACCTGTCACCGTGACCTCAACCTGATCCTCTGCCAGATACCGCGCAAGCAGCACGGCATCCGCGATCTGGACCGTACCGTTTACATCCACATCGCCGCGCAGGAGCTTTTCCGGCGCCTCGGTCTCCGATTCCGTCGTGGTCTCGGTCGTTGTTGTCGTTGTCGTGTCCGCATGGGACTGCGGCAGCACCGCAGCCGTGTAGTTGACCACATTGCCGCTCATGCCGTTTGTGCCGAGCAGCACGGTCGCCCCGGACGCCGCATCCTTCCGGTAAGCACGGAAGGTCACATCGTTGCTGGTCGTGAGCATCAGATCCGTGCGCTCCCAGTCCGAGAGCCATGCGGGCAGGCCGTTCTGCTCCAGACGGATATCTGCCAGCACATAGACCGTGAGGTCCTGCTCCGCCTTGAATTCCGCGAGGTCTGCGTCGGTGTTCTTGGAATTGCAGGCCGTCCGCAGATATTCCGTATCGGGCGATTCGCTGAACAGCGCCGGAACCTCCGTATAGGTGTAATCACGGTCGCCGAAGACCTGCGTGCCGGCGCGCAGTCCGTCTGCGATCTCCCAGCCGGAGAGATTTGCATAATCCCTGACCTTCAGATCCTTGATGAATCTGCCGCTGACCGGCTCCGGCGGCGTGTTGTTGAGCTGAATGTCGGGGCGGGCGGGCAGCGGATCACCGGTGCCGAGCCAGAAGCTCGGATGCGGCGGCTGATTGTAGGAAGACTGCTCGCAGCCGGTCTGCATCCGGTACTGCATATCGTGCATGAGCGTGGTCAGGCGGTAATCCGTCTTGTCCGTCGTGCAGAAGATGCGCAGGCGGGAGTTGTCCGCGGTTCTGAGCACGAGCTCCTCGCGCCAGTCGCCGAAGAGGTCGGCCGTCAGGCACGGAACGGCCTTCGTTCCGTTGTTCGAGGCGCAGTCGGCTGCCGTGAAGATGTCCGCGAACTGATTTGCGGCGGGCATCTTGCTGATTGTGACATCGTTGAGCAGCTCGCGTTCCAGATCGCCGTCCCAGTAGATCAGGAAATTCGTGGCCGGCTGCTTGTTTCCGATCTGCTGACCGGCCGCATTATAGACGGCGCCCGCCGGTCTGGAGCCCCAGAACTCCGCACCGCCGTTTCCGGGGATGCAGTTTGCGGCGCAGCAGCGGCCGGTGTCCTTGTCGCCGTCATAGTGCCAGAGGAGCTGACCGTTTCTGCCGTCCACCAGCGAGATGCCGTAGTTTCCGGCCTCGTGGCAGAGGAACACCTCAATGCCCTCGTGGTTCGGATCGAGGTCGCCGATGTGCATGGCGTCGCCGTGGCCCTGTCCCGTGGACCAGAGCAGCCGGCCGTCGTCGTCGATGCAGGAGGCACCCATGCAGACCTCCTGTCTGCCGTCGTTGTCAAAGTCCGCGACCATGACATTGTGGTTGCCGCAGCCGTAGGCGGGATGGCTCGAGTCAAAGCCGGTGTCGAACACCCAGCGCTTGACCAGCTTTTTGTCGCGGACATCGACCGCGGAGAGCGTCAGTCTGGTGTAGTAGCCTCTGCCGTAGATCAGCGAGGGATGTATGCCGTCCAGATACGCAATCGCGCAGTTGTAGCGCTCACAGCGGTTGCCGTAATTGTCGCCCCATGTGCTCTTGGC
>JAILIG010000153.1 GCA_024695445.1 Oscillospiraceae bacterium | reverse complement strand
GCCACCATGATGCCGGTCGTCTTGTTCGTGTTGAAAAAAAGCTGTTCGACCGCCATTTCCTGCGGCCGGTATTTGTCCAGCAAAAAGCACATATCCTCGTAAATGCGTGCAAGCCTGCTGCTGAAATCCGTATGCGCCTCTGTCAGCAGCACGCCGAATTCCACGGGGCGGTAATCCATCCGCTGATAATCCAGAATGCCGAAACCGACCGTCGCATAGCCCGGATCAATGCCGAGAATCCGCATCCGCATCACCCCCGTACATATTCTTCTCTATTATACCATGAAACGCACCTAAATTGCAAGAGGAAACGGTGATTTTTCCGTCGTCCGGCATCCGTGCGGGCGAAAAAACAGTGCGGCGCAGCCCCCCGCACCGGACAAACGCCGCCGGCAGAGAGACTGCACCGCAATATACGGTATTTTTCATGAAAAAAGCGCAATTTCAGACAAGCCCCGAACCGCCGGAACCGTCAGCGCAGCATATTGTCGATGGCGCGGCGTGCCAGACGCACGGTCTCCGGATCGAGGCTGATCTCCTCGCCGCCGTCGCCGCGGACACAGTGGTAGACATCGCCGAGTGTCGTCAGCTTCATGTTGTGGCAGACAAGGTCCTTCGAGAGCGCATAGAACTGCTTGTCGGGACATTCCAGCTGGAGATGCTGGACAATGCTGTTCTCCGTGCCGATGATAAATTCGGACGCCTCGCTCTGCCTGGCATATGCCATGATTTCGGTCGTGCTGCCGATGAAATCCGCCAGCGCCGATACACCGGGCTGACATTCCGGATGCACAAGCAGCAGCGCGCCGGGATGCGCAGCCTTTGCCGCTTCGGCCTCCTTCGGCGTGATGCGGGCGTGCGTGGGACATCCGCCGTGTACCAGCTCGATCTGCTTTTCCGGCACCTGCGCTTTCACCCATGCGCCCAGATTGCAGTCCGGAATGAAAAGAATCTTGTCGCTGTCCAGCTCGCGCACGACCTTGACCGCCGAGGACGAGGTCACGCAGACATCGCAGACGGTTTTCAGCTCCGCCGTGGTGTTGATATACGCGACGACCTTGTAGTCCGGCAGCTTTCTGCGCATTTCGAGAATCATCTCCCGGTCCATCTGCTCGGCCATCGGGCAGCCCGCGTCCGGATGCGAGAGCAGCACGCGCTTTTCCGGCGAGAGAATCTTCACCGTCTCCGCCATGAACCGCACGCCGCACATCAGGACGGTCTGCGCCTTCGCCTTTGCAGCCTCTTTGCACAGCCCGAAGGAATCGCCGATAAAGTCCGCGACCTCCCAGATGTCGTGCGACTGATAGGCGTGTACCAGAATCAGAATACCGCGTTCTTTTTTGAGCCGCAGGATCTCCTGCTGCATTTCATAGGTTGTCATATGCAAAACCACCTTTTTTCCGTGAAATCGGGGGGGACCGGACCGCTCACCCTGCCGAACCGGCAGGGTCGCCGACGGATGTGACCGCCTGATAGCCCGCCGACGCGATCCGGCGCTCCAGACAGCCGCGGCACTCCGCCGCTTCCTCCCCCGTGCAGATCTTGTTCTCGTACAGCGCGTAGAGCTTCCGTACGCGCACCGGCGACAGATTCGGCATCACAACATTGGCACCGGCTCTGAGCGCCAGCTCTCTGCCGTTGGGCGCAATCGTCCCGAATGCCGTCGTCGCGGGAATCAATGCCTTCGGAAAGAGCAGCCGCAGCATGGAAAGAATCCGCAGGCCGCGTTTGAGACTGCCCGACGGCTGCCCCGCAAAGGGTGTGTCCGGATGCGTCAGATACGGCCCGACGCCGATCATATCCGGGCTGAGCTGCTGCAAAAACCGGAAGTCGCTGAGCAGACATTCCGGCGTCTGATACGGTGAGCCGATCATAAAGCCGCTCCCGACCTGATAGCCGATTGCCTTTAAGTCAAACAGACAGCGCCTGCGGTTTTCAAGCGACATCGAATCCGGATGCAGTCTGCGGTAATGCGCTTCGTCCGCGGTTTCATGGCGCAGCAGATAGCGCTTCGCTCCCGCGTCAAAATACGCCTGATAGCTCTCCTTCGGCTTCTCCCCGACCGAGAGCGTCACGGCACAGTCCGGATAATTCCGGTGCAGCGCCGCCACAATCTCACACAGGCGATCATCCGTAAAATACGGGTCCTCGCCGCCCTGTAGGACAAATGTACGGTAGCCGAGCGCATAGCCCTCCGCCGCACATTCCAGAATCTCGTCTGCCGTCAGGCGGTACCGCTGCGCACGGGTGTTCCCGTGCCGGATGCCGCAGTAATAGCAGTCGTTTTTGCAGTAATTCGTAAACTCGATCAGCCCGCGCAGAAACACCGCGTCGCCGTACCATTTCCGCCTGACGGCGTCCGCCGCCGCATAGAGCGCGGTATCGTCCTCCGGCTCCTCCGTGAGCATTTGCAGCAGCAGCGCGTCATCCGCGTCCTGCGTGAGCCGGAGAAATGCCGAAACTGTATCTGACATCGCGGCTCACTTCCCTTCGTCCCTGAGCCACTGCTTCCAGACCGCCGACGCCTCGCCGACCGTGGCGCGCTGTCCGTCCCGGACAACCGGTGTCCGGATCAGTGACGGGTCCTCAAGGAGCTTTTCCGCCTGCGCGTCCGGCAGCAGATACGAGACAAGCGCCGCGTCCGGATGCTTCTCATCCAGCAGCGCGCCGATGCCGCCGACCGCCCGCATGACCGATTCCAGCTCGCGGCGGCTCATGCCCTTCGACGGCAGATCAATCATCTGGAAGCGGACGCCGCGCTCCTTGAAAAAGCGCTGCGCCTTCTTCGTTTCAAAGCATTTGGATTTTCCGAAAATCTGGATATTCAGCGTCAACGCCCCCTCAGTTCAGTGCCTTTCCGATCTTTGTATCGGGATAAGACCGCGCATACAGCGTCAGAATGTCCCGGACCATATACTTCGCGTTCTTGCCGCCCTCGATCATCGCGCAGAAGGCGATTTCGGGATCATCCGCCGGCGCGAAGCCGATGACAAAGGAGTCCGTGCCGCGCGGCGACTGCGGCGTACCGGTCTTGATCGCCGCCTGAATGCCGATGTGATTGAGGTCATACTGCGCGGGCATCTGCGTTTTTGCCGCGCCGATCATGCCCTGTCTGACCGTATCGAATACGCCGTCATAGCTCTGCTCGATCGTCTCCGAAATGACCGGCTCCTGCACGGAGAGGCGCTCGTTCATCGCGTGATCCCAGTACGCCTCGACGAGATGCGGCTGATACCGCACGCCCTGATTGGCGACGGTCGATGCCACAACTGCCATTTGCAGCGGCGTGACCTGCACCTCGGACTGTCCGATGGCCGCCTGCAGCAGATTGCCGATGTACCACGGAATGCCGAGCTTTTCGTATGTCTCCGGGCAGGCGAGATAGCCGCCGCTGTCGCCGGATTCCAGTCCCAGCGGAGCGCCGAGCCCGAACTTTGTCTCATATTCGAGCAGACGGTCCAGTCCCAGACGCTGCGCCAGCTCATAGAAATAGATGTTGCACGAGACGGTCAGCGCCTGCGCCACTGAGATGCTGTGATGCTCACCGGTGCAGTGGACGGTCTGGTCGATGAACTTGTACGAACGCCCGCAGTAAAAGCTGGTGTTCTTCGTGACGACGCCGGTATTGAGTCCCGCCGTCGCGGTAATCGTCTTGAAAGTGGAGCCGGGACGGTAAAGCCCGTCGGTGGCGCGGTTGACCAGCGGAGAATCCGCACGCTCCGAAACGGCGTTGTAGTCCTCCAGCAGCTCGGAGAGGTCATAGGTCGGCAGCGTCGCCATGCCGCGGACGGCGTTGTCCTTCGCGTCCAGCACGACAATCGCGCCGCAGTTTGCGCTGCGACATTCGCGGTCGGTGGCGCGCAGATGCGCGGTGTAATCCGACAGCAGCGCCTGAATGCCCGTCTGGAATTCGCTGTTGACCGTGAGCTGGACGGTCTTGCCGCCGACGGGGTCCGCCGCGACGCGCACCGAGCTGACATCGCCGTCCGTGACGGTGATTTCGCGTCTGCCGTTCGTGCCGCGCAGCTCGGATTCGAGCGCCAGCTCCAGACCGCTCTTTCCGACCAGATCGGAGAGCGCGTAGTCCGGATGTCCGTTCTCCTTCAGCCGGTCAAATTCCTCGCGGGAATAGATCGGCCCCATATAGCCGATCTCGTGCGGCAGCACCTTGCCGTTGACGACATCGCGGATCGCCTCCTCGACGATGTTGACGCCGCGGAGTTTCACACGCAGCTCCTTGATGCGGGCAACAGTCTCAATGCTGACATCCCGCGAGAGGTAAAAGACATTCGACATGGAGAAATTCCGGAGCAGCATCTCGTAGCGGATGCCGGCGATGATGCGCTGCTCCTCCTGCGTGTAGTCTTCGGAAATCGCGTAGTCGGATTTCAGCTTGTCCACGCAGTTTTCGGCGGTCGCATAGCTGTTGAGATGCAGAATCTCCCGCATGGACGCGACATCGTTCTCGCGCCCCGCCTCAAAGGTATAGGGCAGCGTGCGGGAAAGCGGCATCGTGTCGCTGACGGCATAGCCCGCTTCCTCCAGCAGGCGCGCCGTCTCCAGCAGCACCGCGTTGCCCTCGGCGGGATCGGACGGGAAATACGCCTTCTCGACGATGACATGGTAGCCGATGGTATTGGAGATGATCACCTTGCCGGCCGTATCGACGATATCGCCGCGTGTGGCCGGAATGACCTGTCCGTACACCGCCTGATTGGCAGGCCGCACGACCGTATTTTCCTCCGCACCGGCAATTTGCAGCAGCATCAGCCGCCAGACGGCAAGCGAAGCCGCTGCAAGCACCAGCACGATCAAAAAGCTGTTTCGGATCAGCTCGGAGAGCTGCCGGAAAAATTCTTTCATAGGCTGTTCTCTGCTTTCTGCGACGGCAGCGTCCGGTCATGCCGGACGGCACACGGTCACACGCCGCCGAACTGATCGGAGAGGGTGATTTCCGTGTAATCTGCGGTAAAATGCTCTGCGGTATCAAGCCGGATGGGCTTCTCTTCGCCCGTCTGCATATTCTTGAGCTTTCCGGCGCCCTCGGACAGCTCATTGGAGCCGAGCACGACCAGATAGCGCGTGCCGAGCTTGTTGGCGTATTTCATCTGCGCCTTGAAGCTGCGTCCCGCCAGATCAAACTCCGCCCGGACGCCCAGCGTGCGCAGCGCGTTGGCATAGCGCAGGGCGGCGGGGCGTGCCGCATCGTCCATCGGGGCAAGATAGACATCGCAGACGGACGGCTCCAGGAATTCACAGCCCTGCTGCTCCATCGTCAGAATCAGGCGTTCGAGGCCCATGCCGAAGCCGAGCGCCGGAACGGACTGTCCGCCGAGCTGCTCG
>JAILIG010000143.1 GCA_024695445.1 Oscillospiraceae bacterium | reverse complement strand
CCCCTAAGGTTCTCCAAGTATATGCTTTGCATATACGGCGCGCATCCCCTTTCCTTACCTTTAACCCCTTTATTGTTCTCCTTTCGCTCGCTGGGCTCCTTTTTCGTTGGTTCTCGGTTTTCGGAACAATTCCTCACTCCTAGTTCCTAACTCTAAAATTCCGCATTGTAGTCAATGCAGCTTCTGCCGTTCTCTGCAAGATGCTGCCGGATGTACCCCACAAATTCCAGATGCGCCGGGTGCTTCGCATACCGCTCCAGCGCCGCAAAATCCGGGAAAATCCCGTGCAGCAGCAGCTGACTGTTCGTGCTGTCCGCCTCTGCGCTGTTCAGCTGTACCTCCAGCCCCTCCGCGCCCGGTACCAGCGTCCGGAGCGCCTTCGCCCGCTCCGCCGCCTCCTGCGCAATCTCTGCGGCGTCTCTTCCCTCCGACGCCCGCAGCTTAAAAAGCACTACATGGTGTATCATACCGTTTCCTCCTGACGCTTGATGACAAATCCCACTACATTCGGCCCCGCATTGCAGCAGATCGCCGCGCCGATGCTCCAGTAGCCCTCCGGCGGATAGCCGAGCGCCTTGGTCAGCGCTGTGCCGAATTCCTTTGCCAGCTCCGGATTGGAGCCCTGCATGACCACATAGGGCGTGTGCGGCTGCATCTCTGCCTGCACAACCTCAATCATTTTCGGGATGATGTGCTGCTCGCCGCGGATCTTCTGCAGCACGCTCGACTTGCAGTTGACGATGCGGCAGAACGGCTTTAAGCCCAGCAGCTCGCCCGCAAAGGCCGCCGCTGCACTCACTCTGCCGGAGCGCTTGACATATTTCAGCGTCATCGGGACAAAATACAGTCCCGCGTGCGTACACCAGTCCTCAAGATATTCCACCGTTTCGGCGACGCCGGCGCCGCGCTTCAGCATCTTCGCAGCCTCCGTGACCGCATAGCCGTAGGTCGCGGTGTAGTTTCTGCCGTCCACCAGATGAATGCGGAAGCTGTCCTTCAGCTCCGGATGCTCCTCATAAAGCATCGCGCAGGCCGTCTGGGCATTCGCATAAGTACCGGAGCCGCCCGCGCCGATCGTCACATGGATGACATCGGAAAAGCCCTCCGCGGCGGCCTCTGCGTAGGCCTCGCAGATTTCAAACGGCGTAATCTGCGCCGTTGCAGGGAATTCCTGCGCCTGCTCGATGATTTTGTAGAATTCTTCCTTTGTGAAATCCAGCTCCTCGCGCATCGGTTTGCCGTCCACGGTGATCGGGATATAGAGCATTTTGATGCCGAGCTGCTCTGCGAGCTCCTTTGAGATGTCGCTGACCGAATCGGTCATCAGCTTGATCTTCGATTTACGCATAATTTTGTGTTCCTTTCTGAATTAAATCTGGCTGATATCGAATCCGCGCGGGGTGTCCGGCTCCCAGCCGGCCTTTGCATAGCGCCCGTCACGCGTCAGTCCGGCAAAGTCATGCTGCCGCAGCACTTCGTAGGCTGCGATTGCAACGGAGTTCGAGAGATTGAGGCAGCGGAGCGTCTCACGCATGGGAATGCGGACGCAGCGCTCCGGATGCGCCGCCAGAATGCTGTCATCGAGGCCGGTGTCCTCCCTGCCGAAGATGAGAAAGGTCTCATCGGGATAGGAAACCTCGGTGTAGAGCGTTCCGGTCTTGGCGGTAAAGTAAAAATACGGATTCTGCGCGGAGGCCGCGGGATACTGCGCAAAAAACGCATCGAGATTTTCGTGGTGATAGATGTCGAGCTTGTCCCAGTAATCGAGTCCGGCGCGCTTTAATTTGGCGTCGTCGATGCGGAAGCCGAGCGGGTGGACGAGGTGCAGCGCCGCGCCCGTGACGGCGCAGGTGCGGGCGATACTGCCGGTGTTCTGCGGAATCCGCGGCTCCACCAGCACGAGATGCAGGTTTGGCAAATGTATTCTTCCTTTCAATTTGATAAGGCCGGAGACAACAGATGAATTCCGCATTCAGTTTGTGGAATACTGATGATATCTGATGCGGAGGGAGGTGAGTAATATGCAGATCACGGCAATCGCAAAGGGCGTCGCAATCGGTGCGGCAGCGGGCATGGTCGGCTATCTGGCAAGCCGCGTGACCGACGGCGAGAAAAACCGTCTCAAGCGCCGCACGGTTCGTGCCGCACACGCGCTGGGCGCCGTCATGGACTCTGTCGCGGACTTATTCCGATGAGCCGGCAGCGCACAAAAGCCTTTTTCAGCTTTACACCGTTAGATGCAGCGAAAAGGCATTTCATCGAGCGAAAGGAGACCAACTAGGAGATAGGGAATCAGGAAGGGGAGCGCGAGGCGGGAAACCTAAAGGGGGAAGGGGGCTGCGCAGCGCAGCGGAGCCGCTTCCTTCCCTCTTTGGGTGTCCCCCTCGCATTCGCGCCCCGCGCCCAGCGAAAATCTCTGTCGGACACAAGATAAAGAACAAGAGACGAACGCGCTCAATTTTAGCCTCTCGTAAAGCATAGGCTTATGGAGAATAAGGTATCCGCTTCGCGGATGTGATTTCGGAATGGGGCTCTCTATCGCAGAGCCCCAAGCCCGCAGAGCTCTTCTAAGGCGGAGAGTGTTTCGCCGCCTGCGGGCGGCGATGAGGGGCGCTGCCCCTCAACCCCGCAAGCCTTTGAAAAGGCTTGACCGAAACTTTAGTTTTGGGTTCCGGAACAACTCCTCACTCCTAACTTTTTGATTCCGCACTTGCCCGCCTGTGTGCCAGATACCCTTCGAGGATGATCGTCGCCGCTACTGCGTCAACTACCGCCTTGCGCTTCTTTCCCCGTGTGTTCGTATCGTTCAGATACTGATGCGCCGTGACCGTCGTGCTGCGCTCGTCCCAGAGCGTCACAGGCAGCCCCGATGCCGCCTCCAGCGCCGCCGCAAATTCCTCGCATTTCTCCGCGCGCGCTCCCGCACTCCCGTTCATGTTCAGCGGGTGTCCCACAACAATCAGCTCGGCGCCGCGCTCCTTCGCGGCCGCCGCCGCCTTCTCTGCACAGACCTCAAACCGCCGCTCCGTAATCACGCCCGCCGGTACTGCCAGCATTTCTGCCTTGTCGCAGACCGCAAGCCCCGTCCGCGCATCGCCGAAGTCTACTGCCATGATAATCATTCTGTTCCGGCTCCTTCCGTGTCCGCTGCGGCTGCCGTCGTCATGTCTGCGGCTGCGGCGGTCGTTGTCGTTGTCGTCGTGGTCGTGGCGGTCGTTGTCGTTGTGGTGGTTGTCGTTGTCGTCGTCGTGGTCGTCGTTTCCGTCGAGAACACCTCGTCCTCGTAGCAGGACGCGACGCGGTGCGCTGCCCGCGCAACATCGCGGACAAAGCTCACATCCGGCTTGTAATTGACCGCGCCGCTCAGAATCACCAGCGTATACGGCATCCCGCCGGGCACATAGCAGGTCTCGTGATACTGCCCGCGGATCAGGCCGTACTTGACCGCCGTGTCAGAGACACCGATCGTGTCGCGGACATAGCTGTGCTCGGAATTCGTCAGCGCATCCCATGCAATCTGCCAGCACTTGCCGTTTCCGGCGGCTGCCTGCATTTTCGTCATCGCGCAGGTCATGAAATTCGCGGAGACCGCGGGGAAGCGCGATTTGCTGATTGACACGGAGTAGCCCCACGACTGCACCATGTCGTCAAAGCCCTGTATGCCGAACAGATAGACCAGCATATCATACGCAACATTGTCCGAATATTTCAGCGCATACTCGATAAGCTGCGCAACGGTGTAGGACTTGTTGTAGCCCTTTGTGCGGATAATGCCGCTGCCGCCGTGATACCAGCCGCTTGTATAGGTCATCTTGTCCGAGAGGCTCCGGATGCCGCCGGAGAGCTGCTGACAGCAAAAATATACATACGGCAGCTTGATGAGGCTGGCGCCGGAAATGGCCGCGTCGGGCTGATACGAATACAGCACGGTGCCGTCCGCGGCGGTGAGCAGAACGGCGCAGTTTCGCTTGTACGCCCTGACGGTGCGGTTTAATTCCGCGGTTCTGGCGGCGCGCTGCGGGACGGTCGTCGTCGTGACGGTTGTTTTCTTCGTCGTCTTTGCCGTGGTGACCGTCGTGCGGGCGGTTGTACCGGTGCCGGCTTTTGCGGTTGTCCGGGCGGTTGTCCTTGCAGTCGTGCGCACGGTGCGCGGGACGGTCTTTACGGTCTGCACGGTCGGGAGCGTGCCCTCATACGCCGAATCGTCGTCGGTGGCCGCATAATTGCGGTACTGATACTTCTCCTCGTCCGCGTCGGTGACCGCGGCGAAGGTCAGAACGGTCGTTTCTGCCTCGGTCTGCGGGGCGGTCGTCGCGGTGTACGATGCAGAGGAAGCGGTCGTTGTCTCCGCGGTCTCAGCAGCCGTTGTCGTCCTTGTTTCAGGCGTCTGTGCGGCGGTCTCCGCACGGTTCTCCGTGTGCCGGCTGCATCCGGCAGCCAGCAGCGCCGCTGCCGTCAGAAAGGACAGGACGGCCCCCCTCAGAAGCACGGTTCGTTTCATACGCATCAGCAGTCAAAGATGTTCCAGCGCTGAACGGTATACGACTTGAACGCATCCGGCAGATGCGAATCGTCGTTCCGGAACCGGATACGCCAGAGGTCGCGGTCGGTGTCATACAGGCCGAGCGAAATCGCGGTGTTGTCCGCCCATGTGATGTAGCGCAGCATTTTCAGATTGTCGTAATAGAGCCAGCACATCATGCAGCGCAGCGCCCACTGATGCGACACGACGGCAATCGTCTGCCCGCGGTTTGCATACTCGATCTTGCGGATGGCATCCCGCATCCGCAGATAGATCTGGACGGTGCTGTCGCCGAGCGGTGCCTCGAAGCGGTGCGGCTCATGCAGCATCCGGGAGAAATTCTCCGGAAAAAAGGCACGGAACCACGAATATGTCTGCCCTTTGGCGGCGCCGAAGTTGATCTCCTCCAGCGCGGGATCCGGACGCATCGGGACATGGTGATGTTTATTGACCGCCATTGCAGTCGGCGTGCTGCTTGCGTTGCCGGAATAATAGATCGCGCTCAGCGGAACATTCTGAAAGCGCTTTGCGAGGAGCTTGAGCTGCTCCTGTCCCTTGGAGCTGATCGGGGAAGAGTACCCGGCACCCTGCACGATCTCATATTCGCTCGCCTCTGTTGCCGCATTGCGAATGAAGTAAATCTTCGTGTAGCGACTGGCCAGACTCGGAAAATCGTCCGCATACCAGATTTCGTGCATACGCGTCAAAACATTCGACATAAAGTCACCTTCCTGTATTTTTTTGGTCGTAGCGGTTCCACGCAGAGCTGCGCAGGGTGGAGAGTGCTTCCGGCAGATGTGAGGAATCGTTCTTGAAAATGAGCCGGAACCGCTCTTTTCCGTGGTCGTACTCTACGAGCGAAACTGCGGTGTTGTCCGACCAGCCGACGGCGCCGAGCCCGTCGATGCTGCCTGATTCGACATATGCGAGGAAATTGCGCAGCGCACAGCCGTGCGAGATGACAGCAGCGGTTTTTCCGGCTGCATCGCGTGCGATCTTCGTCATAACCTTCCGCATTCTCGCGTAGACCGCGGTCATCCGGTCGCCGTCCGGCGCACAGAAGGTCTGCATCTTTTTGATCCAGCGGGCATACTCGGCGGGGAATTTCTGCGGGATGTCCGCCCATTTCATCCCCTCAAAGCGTCCGCCTGCGATCTCCCGGAGCTGCGGGTTCCGGATGAGCGGCAGTCCGTGATACCGGTTGACTGCCTCTGCCGTCTGCACGGCGCGTCGGAAGGGACTGGTATAGACCGCGTCCAGCGCGATGTCTTTGAAGCGTTCCGCAAGGCATTCCGTCTGCCGGAGCCCCTTTTCCGTCAGCGCAGTGTTCATCGTCCCCTGAAAGAACTCGCGGACATTGCCCTCGGCCTCTGCGTGCCGGACGAGATAAAGCCTTGTTACCACGGCCGGACCGAGCCCGTCAGCTCGGCAGCCGATGCGATGTGATTCGCGTCGAGCCATGCGTTCAGTTCATCAATGATGCGCAGCGGCGCGTAAGGATCCTGCACGATCGCCGTGCCGACCTGTACCGCAGAGGCGCCCGCTGCCATGAGCTCCGCCGCATCCTCCCCCGACATTACGCCGCCCATGCCGATGACCGGCAGGCTGACCGCATTTGCGACCTGCCAGACCATGCGCACCGCGACCGGAAAGACCGCGGGGCCGGAAAGTCCGCCCATGTTGTTGTGCAGGACCGGTCTGCGCGTTCTGAGGTCAATGCGCATTCCGAGCAGCGTGTTAATCAGCGAGAGCGCGTCCGCACCCTCCGCCTCGACCGCCTTTGCGATCTCCGTGATGCTCGTGACATTCGGCGAAAGCTTGACGACAAGGGGCTTTTTTGTCGCCTGCCGGACGGCTCTGGTCACGCCCGCCGCCGCCGTACACGAGGTACCGAAGGCCGCGCCGCCCTGCTTCACATTCGGGCAGGAGATGTTCAGCTCGATCATGTGGACATCGGTCCTGTCGAGCTTTGCGGCAACCTCCGCGCATTCCTCCGGCGTCGAGCCGGCAATGTTTGCGAGGATGACCGTCCCGGCAGAGAGCAGATGCGGCAGCTCGTTTGCAAGAAAAGCGTCGATGCCGGGGTTTTGCAGCCCGACGGAATTGAGCATTCCCGCGGGGGTTTCCGCGACACGCGGCGGCAGATTGCCCGTGCGCTTTGTCCCCGTCGTGCCCTTCGTGGCGATGCCGCCTAACTTGGAAAGCGGATAATATTGCTCATACTCCCGCCCGTAGCCGAACACGCCGGACGCGGGAATGATCGGGTTCTTGAATTCGATTCCGCAGATTCTGACAGATAAATCAGCCATTACCAGACAACCTCCTCCGCCCGGAATACGGGGCCGTTTTTGCAGACATGAAGATATTGCTCGTCACCGTTCCGGTCCAGCGTGCGGCAGGCGCAGACGAGACACGCGCCGATGCCGCAGCCCATGCGTTCTTCGAGCGAAACCTCGCACGGGACCTCATACGCCTTTGCGACGGCTGCTGCGGCTTCGAGCATTTTCAGCGGGCCGCAGGCACAGACCATTGCGGGCTTTTCCGCCATGATTTCCTCCTCCAGCGGGAGCGTGACCAGCCCGTAGCGTCCGGCGGAGCCGTCGTCCGTGCAGAGAATCGTTTTCGCGCCGGCCGCTGCAAAGTCCTCCTGTAAAATGACCGTGTCGCGGTTCCGGAAGCCGGAGATGACCGTCGCGTTTTTGGTGTAATATTGCGCAAGCGGGAGCATGGGCGGAGTGCCGATGCCGCCGCCGACCAGAATGACGCGGGAATCCGCGGGCAGCAGCGTGAAGCCGTGGCCGAGCGGCGCCAGCATATTGACCGTGTCGCCGGCACGGAGGGCAGAGAGGGCGTCTGTGCCCTTGCCGCGCACCTCGTAGACGATGCGGAGCGTCCCCTTTTCGCGGTCGATGCCGCAGATCGAGATCGGGCGGCGGAGCGTGAACGGCCCGTCCGGCAGGATGTGGACGAACTGCCCCGGTACGGCCTTTGCCGCGGCCTCGGGACATTCGATCGTCATGCTCCATGCGGCAGCGGTGAGTTGCTCAGTCTCAGCGATGCGGCAGGTAAGCCGCTCGGTGTACTTGTCCTGTTTCATATTACGGTTCCTTTCATCAGGGGGAATTATGAATGCGGAATGAGGAGTTGCGGGGAGCCCCCGCGGGCGCGGGCAGTACCCGCCTCCATTGATCTAAAGCTCTCCGCCCTGCAGTGCCGGGCGGGGAGCCCCCGCGGGCAATGATCTAAAGCTCTCCGGCAGCGGAGTGATGACTGTTTGTTCAATGCTCCCCGACACCACAACGCAGAATCATCCGCGCAGCGGATACATTTATTCCGCATTCCGCATTCAAAAAACTCCTCACTCCTCATTCCTAGTTCCTAACTTCTCATGCGTGCTCCGCGCACGGCAGTGACGGCGTTTCAGAAGTGGATGTAGGTTGTGATGTCGTCGCGCATCCGGAGTGCCTCGCGGCGGGCAGC
>JAILIG010000101.1 GCA_024695445.1 Oscillospiraceae bacterium | reverse complement strand
CGAAAACGCCGAAAACCTGGATCTGGATATGTCTGATGCGGACGGCGACAAGCTCCCTGCATACTATGAAGGCCTGTTCGGAACCGATCCGGACAAGGCTGATACCGACGAGGATGGACTGTCTGATTACGATGAGCTGCTCACTTACTTCTCCGATCCGCTCAAGGCCGATACGGACGGAAACGGCAAGCCGGACGCAGAGGAGGATTACGACAGTGACGGCCTGACGCTGAAACAGGAACTCGAGCTCGGTACCGATCCGTTCAATGCCGATTCTGACGATGACGGCATTTCTGACGGCGATGAGATCTCAGCAGGCACCGATCCGCTCAAGGACGACAGCGATGAAGACGGCCTGAAGGACGGCGCCGAGGTTGAGGCAGGTCTTGATCCTGCCAAGGCGGACAGCAATGACAACGGCATTCCGGACGGTGAGGAAATCACGGAACAGACTTCGTCCGTTCAGTTCGAGACCGGAAAGAAGCCCGCGATCAAAGGCGCTTCCGTAACGCTGAATGTTCCCGGCCTGATCGGGGATCATGTGACGGTCCGCGACACGGAACTGAGCGATCCGCTCTCTGCGGGCGTGGTCGGCGCAGTCGGCAGCCCGGTTTCCATCACTTCGGATACGGAGTTTGACACCGCTGTCATCACCTTTGAATATGACGAAGAAGCGCTCGGCGATACACCGCCTGAGAATCTGGCCGTGATGTGGTATGACGAAGAAAACAAGGACTATGTGATCTTTGACAGGGACACGGTCCTTGACAGGGAGAACCGCACGGTTTCGTACACGACCACGCATTTTTCGACCTATCTGGTCGTGGACAGAGAGGTCTGGTATGACTGCTGGCGCGAGAACATCGACTATCGCTCCGGAGACGATTCAACCATGACGCCCTATGACATCGGCTTCTGTGTCGATGTCTCCGGTTCCATGTACGGAGACCGTATTACAAAGGCCAAGACCGCGCTGAATACCTTTATTGATGCGATGCTCCCGCAGGACAGCGCCTGCCTGGTCTCCTTTGAGAGCTTTGCCCGGATCGAAGCCTCCTACGGTACATCAAAGAACGGTCTCCGGAACGCAGTCAGCGGCCTGAACGCAAGCGGCGGCACAAACACGAACGAAGGCCTTTCCAGAACTGTCAGCATTCTTTCTTCGCTCGGACGCAGCGATGCAGCGAAAATCATCATCATGATCTGTGACGGCGATGTCTACTATGTGCAGGATACGATTGATGCTGCAAACAGAGCAGGCATCACGGTCTATACAATCAATGTGGTCAGCGGCGATAACGACCTGCTGGAGAAGATTGCATCCCAGACCGGCGGCGCATATTACTATGCTGCAACGACCGATGAAGTTGTGAAGCAGGTGGAAAATATCCGCGGTACAACGGTTGGTTCTGTTGACATGACAGATACCGACGGCGACGGACTCTACGATGTCTATGAATCGAACGGCATCAAGATCCAGAACGGAAAGGTTCTGGTTTCCGATCCGAACAAAGCTGATTCCGACGGTGACGGCCTGAGCGACTTTGCGGAGTTTGTCGGTCCGCCCAGCACCGGCGTGTTCAGCTTCATCAACGGGCAGTACAGCTGCTCTCTCTGCCGCGTCAACAGCGATCCGACAAATACGGATTCCGACGGCGATACCGTCCCTGACAACGAGGACAGATACCCGTTCCGTGCGGCGCGTCATTCTGTTGTCGAAGGCGGCGATCAGTATCAGAAGGTCAATACCGTTTCAACGGACTTCCAGTTCATTCGTGATTATGAGAAAAAAATGAAAAAAGAAGCAGACGACACATTCGGTTCGCATCCGGAATGGTTTGATCAATATGATCTGGGCGGCTTCTACTGGAAGTGTGTCGCACTGACAGTCGGCGGCGGACTTCTGCTTCAGGAAAACGCAGCAACCGCACTCGGCTGGTTCCTGAAGGCGACCGGCGAAACAAAGGTGTTCAATTCCGTCAGTATGGCTGATCTGGTCAATGTGGCACTGGAAGGAAAGAAGCATTACAGAGAGCAGATGAAGAATATCAGCGAATTTGCAGAGGATGTTATGATTCTGAAGAACGGCCAGTCTCTTAAGATTGCTTCTGTAAAGCCGTTCAAAACCTTCCTGAACGAACCGACATTCCCGAACTGGCTGGCAACGCTCGGCGAATCCTCCGGCGGTGCTGCCGCAGAAATCAATGTACTGTATGTGGACGGCCTGTACTACAATGAGATCAAGTCGAAATACCGCGTTTATGACTATTATGACTGGGATGAAAACGACGACCGTACATTCATTCCGGGCTTCCCGAACTACAAGCTCGGAATGCTGCATTGCTGTGCTTTGGCCAGAGCCTACTTCCAGCACGGTGAATACTCAACAACCGATTATTATCTGTGCAAAGAAAACGGATGACAAACCGCATCAGATGCGCTGAATCATCACAAAGAACAGGGTACCTTCGGGTACCCTGTTTCAGTCTGTCTGAAAAGTCATCATCGCCTTTTTAGGGGGACGCCCTTTATCGCACTGAGCTGAGATTCAGAATGAATTCTGTCTATTGACAGAATATCGCTGATGTGATATGATATTAGCTGCGAGTTAGCGTTTGCTAACACAATATTGCAAAAAGGAGTTATATCATGAAAGGAAATGTGAAGCCGAATGTTATGAAAACAATCAACGAATATGCAGGCGGCCACAGGCACCTCATTACCCTCGGCCGCATTCTTGCGGCGGTCAGTGCCTTTGCAGGACTTGTGCCGTTTTATGACCTCTGGAAAATCATACGCATTGCCGTGAAAGGCGAAGATCTCTCTCGAATCAGCAGCATCGGCTGGCAGGCTGTGGGTATCACGGTTCTTGCGCTCCTGATTTATATTGCCGCGCTGATGTGTACCCATATCGCTGCATTCCGTGTGCAGGCAAATCTGCGCAGCGGTCTGATGCGGAGAATCCTGACGCTGCCGCTCGGTGTGTTCGATGAGGACGGAACCGGCAAAATCCGGCGCATTGTGAATGAATCCACCGCTGCCACCGAAACTTTCATTGCGCATAATCTACCGGATAAGGCGGTTGCCGCTGCCACACCTGCATTCTGCTGGCGGTATTTGACTGGAAAATGGGACTCATCTGTCTGATTCCTGCGCTGATCGGTTTCGGCTTTATGATGAGCATGATGGGCAAAAATATGCAGGAGAAAATGGCGGAATACCAGAATGCGCTGGAAAGCATGAGCAGTGAAGCGACTGAATATGTGCGCGGCGTGCCGGTTGTCAAGGTGTTCGGGCAGTCGGTCTATTCCTTCCGGCGGTTCAAGGAAATGATTGACGGCTTTGGCAAATGGGCAACGGAATATACGCTGATGCTCCGGAAACCGATGACGGCATTTATGACCTGTATCAATGCGGTATTTGCATTTCTGGTGTTCGGTGCATTTGTGTTTGCGAGAGGCGGTGTTACTTCGGATTTAATACTGAATGTCATGTACTATATCATTGTAACGCCGCTTCTGACGGTGACGCTTACTAAAATCGCATATTCCGGTGAACAGGAAATGGTTGTGGTCGATGCCCTCAGCCGCATCGAAACGATCATGAAGATCGAGCCTCTGCCGGAAAGCGTCGAATCCGCAGAGCCGCAGGACAATTCCGTGACGCTCGAACAGGTCAGCTACCGCTATCCGGATGCAAATGCAGATGCCGTACACGGTCTGAATATTCAGATCGGAAGCGGTGAGCATATTGCGCTGGTGGGACCGTCCGGCGGCGGTAAAACGACAACTGCCGAGCTGATCGCACGCTTCTTTGATGTAACAGAAGGCTGTATCAGAATCGGCGGCGCGGATATCCGCAAAATACCGCAAAGCAAGCTGATGGCGCATATCTCCTTTGTATTTCAGGACAGCAAATTGCTGAAAACCAGTATCCTTGAGAATGTCCGTCTTGCGAGACCGGATGCGACCGAGCAGGAGGTGACCGCAGCACTCAAAGCAGCGCAGTGCGATGATATTATTGAAAAGCTGCCGCAGGGAATCCATACAGTCATCGGCGGCAAGGGCGTCTATCTTTCAGGCGGTGAACAGCAGCGTATCGCCATTGCAAGAGCGATTCTGAAAAATGCTCCGATCCTGATACTGGACGAAGCGACTGCTTTTGCAGATCCCGATAATGAAACAAAGGTGCAGAATGCGCTTGCGAAACTTGCAAAAGGAAAAACTGTCATCATGATCGCGCACAGGCTGTCAACTGTGAAGGAATGCGACTGTATCTATGTGCTGGCAGACGGAAAAGTATGCGAAAGCGGCACGCATAACGAACTGATGGAGAAGAACGGTCAGTACCGCAGAATGTACGAGGAATACAGCCGTTCGGTCAACTGGAAGGTAGGTGCATAATATGAAGATCACAGAAAAATTGCAGCATCAGTTTGCGCTTTCGCATCAGGGCGCAGTCGATATGGAGAAAGCCTGCGCAAGCGTCACCGTGACAAATATTGCTTTGATGATGCCGGCGTGTGTTCTTTATATGCTCATCAAAGATTTGCTGAATGATACGCTGACCAAAGGGCGCATTCCCTTTTATATTATCGCTTCTGTTTTGATAATCGCACTGATTGCACTGACGAATTTTATTCAGTATAACGCGACATTCCTGTCAACCTATAAAGAAATGCCCGAATGCCGAGCTCATCAGTCTTGGCGGTGCGACAGAGGCGTCGATCTGGTCGATCATCTATCCGGTGCAGGAAATCCGTCCGTCATGGAAAAGCATCCCCTACGGTTACCCGCTTGCCAACCAGAAGATCTATGTTCTCGGCACAGATATGCGGCTCTGCCCCTTCGATGTGACCGGTATGATATGGATCGGCGGTGCGGGCACGGCGGACGGATATCTGAACCGTTCCGATCTGACCGATGCTGCCTTTGTGGATCATCCGGTTTACGGCAGGCTGTATCAGACCGGAGACCTGGGTATCTTCCGGCGGGAAGGCTATGTGGATATTCTCGGACGAGCAGATTTCCAGGTGAAGATCAACGGTTTCCGCATTGAATTGGAGGAAATCCGCAGTGCGGCCGAGGAGTCGCCGCTGGTCGCAAGAGCGGAGATTACCGTCGATGAGACCGGCGGCAGAAAGCGCCTGCTCGGATATCTGTTGCCGGATAAACATGAGATCACGGAGACCATGCCGCTTTCGTTGATTACCGATGCCGCAGATACCATTGAGATACCGGATGAGATCGCAGCGGGAAAATTCCGCAGTATCATGGAGCGTCTGAATCTTCTCGCACTGGATGTGATCGAGTCAAATCTGTGCAGATATCTTTCTGCGCAGACATTTCCGGTCTCATTTACGCTGCCGGATCTGATGCGGCTGTCCGGTGTGAAGCCGCGGTATGATAAGCTGATGCGTGAATGGCTGATCCTGATGACGGAACATGGAAGAATCCGTTGTGCAGACGGCGTCTATACGCTGGAGACATACAAACCGCCGGTTCCTGACGGGGAAATCCGACAGGTGATCCGTGAAGCGGTTGAAGGTACGGCGATGTCTGTGGGATATCTGGAAAACTGCATTCTGCATCTGCCGGAGCTCCTCTCGGGTGACGACCATGTCCTGAAGTATCTCTTCAAGGACGGAAGTGAACAAAACGCGAACCTGTTCTATCGAAGAAGTCTGCTTTCCGGATATATCAACGCGGTTGCCGCAGAGACGATGAAAGCTTTTCTCATGCAGCGCAGGACGCCGTGCAGCATCCTGGAGCTTGGCGCAGGCATCGGCGGAACGACCGAAAGCGTACTGAAACAGATCGGTTCATTGAATGTGGAGCGCTATGTGTTTACGGACATTTCCCGCTACTTCACAGACAGTGCCATGGAGAAGTACCGCGCATATCCGTTTATGGAGTACCGACTGTTTAATATCAACGACGATTACCGCAGCAGCTTCAAACCGGAGTCCTTTGATGTGATTCTCGCTGCAAATGTCCTGCATGATGCGATTTCTCTTCCGCAGACGATCAAGGCAGCAGAAAGTATGCTGAGACCGGGCGGCATTCTGGTACTGACGGAACTGACCGCCAATCATCCGATCGCAGCGGTTACGATCAAGCTGACAGAGGGCTTTCAGGATTACGACGATTTCCGCGTGAAGGACGGCAAAGCGTTGCTCACACCGTCTCAATGGTGCAAATTGCTGAAGGAATACGGCTTCACGGAAGCAATGTCTTTACCGGATGACGGGAAAAATACGATGTTTGATGAGCATTTGATCCTCGCAAAAAAAGAGGACATTTCCCGTTATCTGGACGATGCAGAGCTATGCGCCGTAGAGAAACATATTTCGGAGAAGCTTCCGGAATATATGATCCCGCGTGATTGGATCCAGCTTGCAGAACTGCCTTTGAATGCGAACGGCAAGGTAAGTACGAAAAAGCTGCCGCGCCCATTCGCACCGGAAGAGACCGAACGCGTCATCCGGAAGCCGGAAACGGAGCTTCAGGCATCTCTTTGTGAGATCTGGAGCAGAGTGCTGGGCATTGCAGAGGTCAGCATTGATGAGAGCTTCTTCCACATCGGCGGCGATTCCGTTTTGATGCTGAAAATGCTCGGAGAGGTTCGGAAGCAACTGGGTATCACAGTAACTTACGAGCAATTTCTGGAACAGCCAACCGTGCAAAGCCTGGAGCAGATCCTTCAGAGGATACCGGTAGCAGACAAATCATAAAAAGGACAGCGGGCTGCATTATAAGAATGAAAGGAATTGTTTGTATTCTAATCTTTGCCGTCTTCATTTACCGACGAAAACACCGTATTTATCCGCTGCGAAGGGGAGGGGATAGCTTAATGAAGCCGCCTGTAACATGGGATATCATTCTCCGGGCGAAGGCGTGGATACATATTTCCTTGTTGCATCGAATGCTTATGCTGTGCATCGTACTCACTTCCAATCTTTTCTTTGAATTCATTATAGCATAGATACGGGCGGAATGCAGTGAACGAGTTGTGAAATGTGGGTGAAGGGTAATCCCTATTCACCGCCTGAAGTCTTTATTTCTGTAACAAGGACAGAAAACCGCCCCTGTTTTTTTCGCAGAGGCGGTTTGCGTCAGATTCAGTTTGCAAAATCAGCTGTAGTTCCATTCCTGATAGACTTCTTCCGGAGACATATCCCAGACCTTGACCAGTTTTTGGAGATAATATGTCATGTCATTCTGCGGAATGCTGGTGCGGTCCATTTTCCAGCAGGCCGCGTAATAATAGCGGGAGTCGTTCTGGTTTCTAAGACCGTCGAAATTCCAGTCGCCGTCCAGAAGACCGTCATAGTTGCTGTCAACGAAGGTGGTATTGCACTGCGTAATCAACGCATTCTGTGCCGCACCGTTGTTCGCATAATCATAGTTATAGTTCAGAAGCGGGTGTGCATATCCGGGACCCTGAATATCTCTGAAACAGTTTGCATCAGGACGCAAAACTTTTTTGTTGTAACTCGGATGCACTTCATCCATCTGAGCATCAGACCGGATACAGCAGAAATACAGGATACCATTCCTTAAATATAAATTCGCCTCTAAATTAGTCAGAAGTGAAGTTGTCTCAATATCAGCGTCTACATCACACTGGTAGTAACGATATTGACCGGATTTGTCTTTGAGTCTGACAATGTTCCATGCGTGCCCCATGTCGTTTGAACTTACAGCAGATATCACATAACTCTCAAGACCGGAGGCGTGTGCAAGCATCGTAAACGCCTTCGCAATACCCGCACAGACAGATTCTCCTCTATCCGTGCCGCGGATGCCAAGGCCGTAGCTGAGGAACACGGAGGAATAGAGCATGTTTTCCGGATCAGCTACCGTTTCAAGGTTATTACCGCTGCCGTTGCAGTCTTCATAATAGCAATGTTCATAAATCCAGTCGTGATACTGCCTTACCTTCACGGCATCGCTCATCCACGATCTGGTTACCGTATTCCGAATCCAGGCGCATAACTCCGTACAGTAGGTATCAACAAATTTGACATTCTGGCTTCTGACAAAGAATGTCTTGATGATATTTTTTATGTCATTTGTCGCATACTGGGTGGGCTTCAAGCGGGGCTTAGAATAGCCTGAAACAGAGGAATAAAAGATTACATTTGCACTGTTGATCTGCGTCAGCGAGGTGCAGTTTGTGAAGACATGAACACCGCGCGTCCACGGCTTAGAGGACGGACCTTCCCGTGTGTAGGTTGGCTTTCTCATGATGATATTTTTCAGCTTTGTGCAGTCATAAAATGCGTAGTTGCCGACCTGGCAGGAGCCAGAAGTTCCGGCAAGCTCAGCCGTTACGAGTTTCTTACAGCCGTTGAATGCGCTGCTTCCGATTTTCGTGACACTTCCGGGGACATAGACACTTGTGATATTCGTTCCGTTAAAAGCATTTGCGGCAATTTCTGTGACCGGTTCATTCCAATAACTGGACTGTATCGTGAGCGGCGCCTGCGGCGGCGTACCATTGTAGCCTTTAATGGTCAGTCCTGTACTGTTTGTGGTAACCACAAGGTTGTCATCTGTGACATCAATCCACTCCGCCTTTGCGACAATTCCGACAGACTCGTCCGGCGCAGCGGGCGGAAAAGCCGCTGCTGAGAGCCCCAGCAGGGCTGCCGAGAGAATAGAGAGTAGTTTACCGTGTTTCATAGAGTGTCCTCCTTGAATAAAATAATATTGCCAGCCGCTTGGGGGATTCGCCGCGGCGTGGTTCCGTGGTGTGACTGTGGTAGCTCTCTCCTGAAGTGCTGTGCCTGTTTGTTCCTTTTAGCAACTTCATTATAATAGTGAATTGCAGTTCTGTCAAGAGGTCAAAAAAACTTTGTCGGATTCGTGCGGAACCGATCTATCATTTTGTGCAAAGTGTCAGGCTTCGGCGGATGACGCGCCCTTCCACCATTTTCA
>JAILIG010000059.1 GCA_024695445.1 Oscillospiraceae bacterium | reverse complement strand
TCACGATCCCGTCTACACTGGAATCGGCGAAATGGATGCTCTGCGCCTCCAATATCGAGACCGTGACCTTTGCGGACGGTCTGGTCAGAGTGCCGGACTACACCGCAGCAGAGGACTATGCGCTGACAAAGGTCATCCTGCCGCGCAGCATCACAGAGCTCGGCTCGAACTGCTTTGCAAAGACCGGCATCACGGAATTCACCGTGCCGAAGCAGCTCCTGAAGGCGGACAACAGCTTTTCGGAGAGTGCGCTGGAGACCGTCACACTGGAGGCAGGTCTCACGAAGATTCCGGATTATCTGTTCCAGTATGCAAAAAAGCTGACCAGGATCAACTGGAACTCTGATGTCACGGAGATCGGAGAAAAAGCCTTCGGCGACTGCGATGCGCTGGAGGCCGTCGAGATCCCTGACACCGTCACAACGGTCGGATACTGCGCATTCCAGTACTGCGACATTCTGAAGGATGTAAAGCTGCCGAACACCGTTCTGAAGCTCGGCACCCTGTCCTTCACGAAGTGCAATGCGCTGGAATACATCTATATTCCGGAGCTTGCCCTGACAGACGACGGGAAGCTCTACGAATACTATGACGGCAGAATGTTTGAGCAGTGCAAGAATCTGAAAACAGTCGAATTTGCACCGGAAAACAAGGTGATCCCGTATGAGGTCTGCATCAGCTGCACCTCGCTGGAGCAGATCATCTGGCCGGCGGCACCGGAGACCGTTCAGGGCAGCGCTTTCCAGAACTGCACTGCACTTGAAAAGGCAATCATCCCGGATACGGTCAGTACGATCGGCAGCAGTGCGTTCCGCGAGTGCACCGCACTCAATGATCTGCATCTGCCGGAATCGCTCACCTCGCTCGGTGAAAATGCCTTCCGCGGCACCGCCTCGCTCCGGTCGCTGTATTTCCCGCACGAGCTCACCAGCAGCGGAAGCTGGGCATTTGCACACAGCGGCATCGAGACAGTCGAGATCGCAGAAGGCGTGACAAAGATCTCGCATATCTTCAGCTATATGGACGAGCTGCGGACGGTCATTTTCCCCGACAGCCTGACCGAGATCGGCTCCGACACCTTCTGGAACTCCACAAAGCTGACCGGCGTCACGCTCCCGCCGGGCCTCGAAACACTGGGCGGCAGAGCCTTTGCGGGATGCAGCTCCCTGACGGAAATCACGATCCCGAAGTCCGTGAAAAAAGCTGCGTGGACAACCTTTGAAAGCGAGCTGGACTGTCCGAGCGGCCTGCAGGAAGCATGGATCGAGGACGGCACGGAGGTCATTCCGGAGCAGCTCTTCCGCAATGCAGAGAATCTCCGCATTGTGCATATCCCGGCCTCGGTCACCGAGATCGGACCGGGCGTGTTCGCAAACTGCACCTCGCTCGAAACAGTGGATGCGCCGCAGGAATCCCTGAAATTCTGGAGCAGCACCTTCGCGGAGTGCGATTCGCTCGACGACGAGCGCTTCTGCGTCTGCCTGAAGAAGGACAGCTTCATCAACTGCACCGCCTCCGCGGACGCGGAGAACAAGATGACGCATTACACCGTTTATTACAGCGTCAACCCGCGCTTCCGCGAGAAAATGTCTGCGATCAGCCTGGAGGTCAAGACGGCATGGCGCGCAGACATCATCCGCGAGAGCCTGCCGGAGAATATTTCCGCAGGACAGAGCGGCTTCAGCTTCACGCCGGAAAAGCCTGAGGGCGTCATCCGGTTCAGCATCCGCACGGCAGATCAGGAGGACACCTCCGTCAAGGTGACACTGTCTGTCAAACAGAACAATGACTTCGACTGGGCGGGCTGGTATTCCAAGAACATCGTCTCTCCGGGTGTGCCCGCACCGGCACTGTCTCTCAACGCACCGGGCCGTGCGATGCAGGCAGACGGAAAAGCGTCGTTCACCGTTTCCGGCTACGCACCGGTCGGGCAGGAGGTCACGCTCCGCATAACGAACCGGAACACGGCGGACACCGCTGCCGAGCAGACCGTGACCGCATCGCCCTACACCGGCAGATATACCGCCGAGATCGAGGTTGCCGCAGGAAACGGCCAGATCCTGGATGTTGAGGCGGTCTGCGGCACGCTCAGCCAGAAGGAAACCGTCATCTGCGACGCAGGACAGAATAAAATCGTTCAGGTGCTGATGCGGCACAACGGCCGCACCATCGACATGACCGAGAGCTTCACGATCGGTACGATGCCGTTCTATTCCTGCAAGCCGGGAGAGCCCTTCGCATTTGAGGTCAAGCTTCAGAACAATGACTGCGATCCGGTTTTTGTCTCCTCGACTGTCGGTGAAAAGGTCTCGGTAATCGAGCTGAAATTCGACGGGGAGAGCGGCGCATGGAAGGGCGAGGGACATTTCAGCTCCTCCGTTCCCGGCGTGCTCAATGTCCTGACCTTCCCGAAGACACACGCGGAGCTCGCGTACAGCCGCAAAAACAGCGACGGCACCGAGACGCTGGAAATCAACGGGCACGAAGCGCTGGAATTCATGAAGGACCAGCCCGATCCGGTTGAGGAATTTGTCAAAAAGACAAAGGGCAGAATCGTCGCTTCGGACGACAACGGCATCGTCACGACCTATGACCTGACCGAAGAAGGAGAGGAGCTCAGCGGCATCGTGGCTTATGTCGGACAGCAGGAATCCGTCATGATGAACGGAAAGGCCGTTACACCGGCGGATGTCGCCGCCGATCCGGAAAAATACGGATTTGAAGCCGCTCCGCTCGTCATTGCCGACGAGGACGGGAACTACCGTGTCTACCTGGTCAAGCATCTGTCAGGCGCCGATGCCGTGCAGGAGCTCTGCGGAAATCTCAATATGGATATTGATCCGGATGCAGAACCCCCGCAGGGACGCCCCGGCGCATATTCCGCATCGTATGATTTTGATGAGGAAGCGTATCAAAGGGAATACGACAGAAACATCAATCCCTTCCTGAGACTGGTCTCAACGCTCGGAGAAAAATCCGAAACACTCAGCCCGTACTCAAACGCAACGATCCTGTCAGAAGTCTCGATCAATTACAATCCGCTGATCGGTCCGACCGTGAATCTCGACAAGAGCGGAACGGCCAAGAGCTTTCTCGTGACCACCGCGGATGCAGTCGGCAAGGAAAAGCTCGGCCAGCTGATCGAAGGCAAATGGGGCGCAAACGGCAAGGCGTTCAACAAATGGACCGGCAAAGCAATGAGCTGGGCCGAATGCGGCGTGGCTGCGACACATATGGTGGATCAGCAGAAAAAGATCATCGGCTCAAACAACGATTATGTCCGTGAGCACGAAGAGGAGCTGCTGCACACCTCGATCGCGCTGACCATGGCCAAGGCAACCCATATTCTGTGCGGCGGTGCTGCGATCGGTTCAGCCGTCGCAACCGGCGCAGCGGCAATCGCAGGCGGTGCAGCGGCAGCTCCGGTGGTGCTGACCGTCGGTGCTGTGATCGGCTTTGTCTGGGGCGTCGGACTGCTGGTGGACAAGGCAATCAGCATCTTTGACGAAACGATCACGGCCGGCTCCAAGGTCGGCGGCGACGGCAGAGGCCGTGCGCTGATTGATCCGTCCGGCATCGCGTATGAATTCCTGCCGTCGAACCCGGTCGAGGGCGCAACCGCGAAAATCTACTATCAGGACGAAAAAGGCAAGGCCGTTCTCTGGAACGCGGAGGACTACGATCAGGTCAATCCGCAGATTACCGACCTGGAAGGCTGGTACGCATGGGATGTGCCGGAGGGACTCTGGCAGGTGCGCCTGACCAAGGACGGCTACACTGACGCACAGTCCGAATGGCTGCCGGTTCTGCCCGTGCAGGTCGGCGTGAACCTGAACATGACGAGCGAACTGCCCGCGAAATTCGCCGGCGCCGCACTGACAGAGGACGGCACGGGCATCGAGGTGAAGTTCAGCAAGCATATGCAGGACAGCACCGTAACCGCGGAGAGCCTCAGCCTGTGCGGCAAGGACAGCGAGGTCATTCCGTGCAGCATCAAGCCCGTCAAGGAGGAAGGAAACGACACCGGCTGCTCGATGTCCTACATCCTCTCGCCGAAGGATCCCTGCGAGGTGTACGGCGTTGTCATCACGCCGGATGTCCTGACCTACGCCGGCACGCCCTTTGAGGACGGCGGCGTAGGACTGGACGGTGTGAAGATCGAAAAGGCGGCCGGCATCTTCGGCGATGTGGACGGCGACGGCGCGATTACGGCCTACGACGCGCAGCTCGCGCTGATCGGCTTCACCGAGGGCTTCCTCGGCTTCGAGCCCGAGGAACGCACGCTGACGCCGGAGCAGGAGGTCATCGCGGATGTCGATCTGGACGGTGAACTGACCGCCTACGACGCGACGGTGATTCTGACCTACTTCTCGCTGAAGTACAATGCAGGCTTTGACGATCTGACCTGGGAAGACCTGCTGGCCGAGCTGCTCGGCAGTCCGGCGTAACCGGATGCGCCGTAATTGCGGCAACAGCAAATCCCCCGCGGGTTTCCTCCTGCGGGGGATTTCAGCAAACGCCTTGCAAAGGAATGCAGCTTGTGCTATAATACACTTGACAGTTGACTTTTCAAACGACAGAAAGGGGATATTCTCTGTGAAACATCTGAAGCTCTTGTTAATGGCCGCGGCAGTATTGTTTTTCTTAACCGGCACAATGATCGTTTCGCCCGATTTACCGCTGAAAGCAGAGGCAGGGGAACGGGTTTCAGACGGCACACTGACTTTTATGAAGTACAGTGACCATGCTGTCATTACCGGATGTGATTCTGCTGCCAAAACGGTATCAATTCCTGATACAGTTGACAGCCTTCCTTTGACTGGGATTTATGAAGATGCTTTTTACGGCTGTAACAGTCTGAGTGAAATTACCATTCCTGACAGTGTGACCAGCATTGACTTCAATGCTTTCTCATCCTGTACTCGTTTAACAAGTGTCCGCTTACCAAAAGGATTAACGAAAATCAGTAAAAACCTGTTCTCGTACTGTACTTCCTTGACAGAGCTATCAATTCCGGACGGCGTAACTGAAATCGGAGAAGCTGCTTTTTATCAATGCCAAAACTTAAGTCAACTGGTTCTTCCACAAGGTGTTACAAGCATTGGCAACAATGCATTCTATGGCTGTTCAAAACTGGAAACGGTCAACATCCCGACTAAAATCACAAAAATCGGGAACTATACATTCTATAACTGCTCACAATTAAAAAGCATTACACTCCCCAAAAACATTGACTCTATTGGTAATTGTGCTTTTTATAATTGTAAAAGTATAATCGAACTCACAATACCAAATAGTGTAACCAGTATTGGCGAATCTGCCTTTAACAGCTGCTCCGGGCTGACAACAGTCACAATGTCAGACAATGTGAAAAGCATTGGCTATGAGGCATTTTGTAATTGCTTCCAGTTAAAGAAAATCAAACTCTCCAGCAATCTGGAGGCAATCAGCAGCAGACTACTTGCCAGTTGCTACAATCTTGAAGGTATTACAATTCCAAACAGTGTCAAAAGCATTGGCAACAATGCATTCTATGGCTGTACCTGTCTGACAGAACTTATCATTCCCGACAGTGTTACTCTAATCGGAATGTGGGCCTTCTACGGTTGCAAATGCCTCGCGGAAATAACGATACCCCAAAGAGTCTCAACAATTGAAAGCGATGCTTTTGTGGGTTGCACACATCTGAAAATCAAAGGATATGACGGCTCCTATGCACAGAAATATGCGACAAAAAACAGTATCCCATTTCAGGTAATTGACGACACGCTTGTTGAAACGACAACCGTCACAGAACTCACAACTTGCCCGGCAGAGACAACAGGCAAGACCACTGAGACAACCGTAGTGACAGAATTTACACCGTCCGGCATCTTCGGCGATGTGGACGGCGACGGCGCGATTACGGCCTACGACGCGCAGCTCGCGCTGATCGGCTTCACCGAGGGCTTCCTCGGCTTCGAGCCCGAGGAACGCACGCTGACGCCGGAGCAGGAGATCATCGCGGATGTCGATCTGGACGGCGAACTGACCGCCTACGACGCAACGGTGATTCTGACCTACTTCTCGCTGAAGTACAACGCAGGCTTTGACGATCTGACCTGGGAAGACCTGCTGGCCGAGCTGCTCGGCAGTCCGGCGTAACCGGATGCGCCTGTCATCTGAAGCCCGCCGGAAATCCGGCAAACCGTTTACCTGAAACAGCCCCCGCAGATGCCGCCGAGGTGTCTGCGGGGGCTCGTGCTGTCTGCGCCCTCGGGCGCCGTTCCACGCACTTTTCTCCAAAAGTGTTTCTCTTGTAAATAAAACATTGTTGCAAATAACGGGATCTAATCATAAATGCAGATTTATTCAGAAAAAACTAATAATTGCATCGCAATAAATGAGAACAATCGCAATTTCAGTCTTGCTTATGTATCTGCTATATGATATAATTGCACCGGTGCGTTTTACACCAGAAGGAGGAATTGTGATGAAATTCAAGAGAATCACAGCTGTGCTGCTCAGCATTGCAACGCTGGCAGCCATACCGACGGTACCGGTGCTGCGCGATGTGCTGCCTGCCGCATCCGTTACCGCAGAAGCCGCGGACACCTTTGTTACGCAGTTTGTTGACAACGAGGTCATGTATATTGCGTATCAGGACAGCAACGGCGAGAAGTACGCCACCGCAATCGCAGTCTATTCAGACGCCACAAGAGTCAAGCTCAACGCAACAGTCAGCTATAACGGCGTGAGCTACCCGGTCCGGAAGATCGGCCCCGGCGCATTTGCAAACAGAGACAGGCTCGTGACGGTCGATCTCAGCCAGGCAACCAATCTGCGCGAAATCGGTGAAAACGCATTCAACGGCTCTGCCGCCAGATTTGTGGACATCAACGGCGCAAACCAGCCCGGCACCACTCTGACCATCAAGCAGGGCGCGTTCCGGAACACCAGAAACATGATGTATACCTATATCTACTCCGGTGTCAAGAACCTGGTCATCGAGGAGAACGCCTTTACCAGCTCCACCATCAGTGATTTCTACTGCTATGCAAAGAACCTGACGCTGAATTCCTGGTCCTTTGACGGTGCCGGCCAGTATCTGAACTTCACGATCAACTCCTCGACAGATACCGCCACAATTCATTCCTCGGCCTTTGCAAGCTGCTGGATGACGAACCTCAATATTTTCTGCCGTGAAATCACCATTGACAAGAATGCCTTTGTCGATCCCAACGACGGCAGAAGATATTCCGGCATAAAGAACCTGCTCTTCGGCAATTTCACCCAGGTCATCTCGCTGGGCGAGCACTCCGTCGCCGGCCTGCCGGGCCTGGAATATGTCACCTTCAGCAATCCGAACGCGGTGCTGACGATGGGCAAGGGCGCTTTCGCCTATTCCAACCTGAAAACCATCAATCTGCCCAATACGGTAACCGAAATTCCGGAAAGCTGCTTTGAAAACTGCCGCGAACTGATCGTCAGCCCGGTCACCCCGTATGTGACCACCATCGGACCGGCAGCCTTCAAGTATGCGACGCTTCCGCAGTACATCAACATCAGCAGAGCCACCACCTACATTGCGGAGGATGCGTTCACCTATGTCAGAGGCGTCAGAGCGTTCTATGTGGCAGGGGACAACCCGAACTACAAGTCCAAGGATGATGTTCTGATGAACATGAACGAGTCCGTTCTGCTGGCTTATCCGCCGCTGAAGGAGACGAAAAACTATACCACATATGCCTTCACCATCCCGGACGGCGCCTTCTATGACTGCAAGAATCTGGAGTCGCTGTCGCTTGTGAACCTCACCCGTCCCGACGGTGAAACCGTTGATTTCTTCGGCATGGATAATCTGACCTCCCTGACCGTTCCCGCAGCGGATTATTACGGCCATTCCGGAGCGTTTATCCTGGACCGTTACCACACGCTCTTCTATGCCACGAAGGTGACCAAAGTGAACGGCATTGACATGATCGAAGCAGGAGAGAACGGCGAGCCGCGCTTCATCGAAAAGTTCCGCAGTGCGATCATGGAGCGGCTCGACAGCAACTATGAGTACTGCGGCTTCCTGCGGGAATATCTCGAGCAGATGGACAGCTATGTTGTGAACACATTCACGAATGACACGATGACCGACATGGAAAAGGCAGTCCGCCTCCAGGAGTGGATCATGAACCGCGTGGAGTATGATCCGAACGAAAAAGAATATTGCCGTCAGGAGGATGCCGGCCTCACGCCCGATCCGACTCTGAAGTCTCAAAAGAACCACTGCGATTCCTCCGTGTATCTGCACTATGTCCTGAATCCGGATGACAACCAGTATCACTACTACACCGTCTGCGACGGCTATGCAAGATGCTACAGACGCCTGATGCAGAGAGCCGGCATCGAGGCCTACTATGTGGATGCCGCCAACATCGACGGCTGGGATAAGACCGGCCACGCATGGAACCTCGTCAAGATCGGTGAGAACTATTATCATGTCGATGTCTGCTGGGATGACGGAAAGACCGGCACCGACCGCTTCACACATTTTATGCGTTCCAACGCAACATTTGCAAATACGCACGCTCAGTATTTCAACTGGAGCATCAAAACCTTTGAGGGTGATGTGTTCTGCAATCCGCCTGCTGATCTCCGCAAGGACAGCACCACAGCCATGCTGTTCGACATGAGCAATCTCGGCCGTGTCAAGCCGATGACTTCGATTGACCAGTATGCCGTGCAGCGTCTGGAGCAGATCGTTGCAGGCTCCGCCGCGAATGACTACGAGCGTGCAGCCGGCGACATCAACTTTGACGGTTCGATCGACAGCCGCGATGTCACCCTGCTGAAGCAGTATCTCCTCAACTACAAAACTATTTACACCTCTGTTTCCGCCTGGAGATTCTCCGTGCTGGCACAGTAAATTCCCCGAAAGACTGAAAACGGCTTCCCCTCACAGCGGGGAGCCGTTTTATTATCCGTCTGAAAAGTCATCATCGTCTTTTTAGGGGGACGCCCTGCGGAGCTCTTATCAAGTCCTGAGAGTTTCGCCGCCTGCGGGCGGCGATGAGGGGCGCTGCCCCTCAACCCTGCAAGCCTTTGAAAAGGCTTGACCGAAACTTTAGTTTGGGCTGCCGGAAAGCTTTAGATCAATGCCAGCGCGGGCTTCGCGCAAAAACGCTCGACCAGAAACTTTAGTTTGGGGTTCCCGAACAACTTCTCACTCCTAACTGCGAACTCCTAACTCAGCTCTCTGCATGGTTCTGCCTGAGAGAACGGGACAAAAGGTTCTCATTCTGCTGCCTGCGGCGCCCCGTTGTCAATCATTGCGCAGCGATACCGATTACCGGTTTCCGGTCTTGGCGGCGATTTCTGAGATGCGCCGCAGACGGTGGTGTACGCCCGACCTTGACAGCGGCGGGTGCAGCATCGCACCGATGTCCCGCAGATTCGCATCCGGTTCCGCAAGCCGTACCCGTGCAACCTCCCGCAATGTCTCCGGCAGCGCGTCAATCCCGATTGTCTCCTCAATCCGGCGGATATCTGCAATCTGCTGCAGGCCGGCTGCGACCGTCTTTTCAATATTCGCCATGTCGCAGTTTGTCCGGCGGTTTGTCTGGCTGCGCACCGAGCGGTACACCTGCTGGTCAATCATTTTGAAATTCGCGTTATTCGCGCCCAGCAGGGACAGCAGATCGCCGATCTGCTCATTCTGCTTCAGATACAGCACCAGCTCGCTGCGGCGCTCCGTCGCCTTGAGCTGTACGCTCGGCTGCTCCATCGCGGCCAGTGCCGCCTGCAAAGCCCGCCCGAATGCCGCATCCGGCACCGCCATTTCAAAGTGATAGCCGCGCTCCGGATCGGTCACACTGCCGCAGGCGACAAACACGCCCGCCGCAAACGCCGGAAGCGCAGTCTGCTCCGGAACGGCCGCGGCGCGGTTTTCCGGTGAAATGTGCAGGGCGCGGCACAGTCTGCCGACCTCCTCGTTTCCGCTGAGGGTAAAGCACCAGACGGACTGCCTGCCCGTCCGCGTGCGGAATTCCGTATCGGGGCGAAGTCCGCTGCACACCGCGCCGATGAGCTGCGGCAGCATTCCCGCCAGTGCCGGACATTCCGTCTGCACCGTCAGCTCGTCCGCCGTAAAGCGCCGGGACGAGAGCAGCACGCCGCATAAAAATGCGCGGCTCTCCGTCTTTCCTCTGACAGCGGCACAGATTTCAGTCTTTGCTTCGCC
>JAILIG010000029.1 GCA_024695445.1 Oscillospiraceae bacterium | reverse complement strand
TCACAGAAACATCTTACCACGGTTCCCCGCCGCATCCGTGCGGCCTGGTACAAAATTCACTACATTTTTCTAAGGAGGATTACACATGAAACAAGGCAAACTCTTCACCGTTCTGGCAGCCGCCGTGCTCGGCATTTCGGCCGCCGGATTCCCCGCCGCACCGGAAGAACCGGCCGGCATCGTCGCGGAGGCGGCGGACAGGCAGTACATCACCTCCGGCAGCTTCCGGTTTTCCTACATTCCCGGAAACCCGAACGCCATGCTGGAAAAGT
Organism: Oscillospiraceae bacterium; assembly: GCA_024695445.1. Classification (GTDB taxonomy): domain Bacteria; phylum Bacillota; class Clostridia; order Oscillospirales; family Ruminococcaceae; genus Firm-04. The sequence continues at coordinate 3,493 of JAILIG010000029.1, read as the reverse complement.
ATCTGGGCAGCAGCACCTCGGTCTCAATCCCCTCCTCTATCTCCACTTCAAACGGTCAGAAAACGGTGACAGGGATTGCCTCCTATGCGTTTTCAACACAGGTCAATCATCAGCAATATCCCAATCCGATGAATATTACTTCCGTCAGCATTCCGAGCGCAGTCACCACAATCGGGGACTACGCTTTTTACGGAGCGCCGCTCACCTCGCTGAATCTGCCAAGCTCTCTGTCAAATATCGGAAAATGCGCTTTCAGAGAATGCGATTCGCTGACCACGCTTTATATCCCTGCAAGCGTTAAGAAAATCGAGGACAACGCTTTTGATGACTGCTCTGCCTTGAGACAACTGGTCATTGCCGGCGCAGCAAGAATGGCCGATTATGTATTTTATAACTGTGAAAATCTGAGGATTGTTCAGCTGCATAAGGACTGTTTTGCCGGCAGTAATGCCTTTTCATGCTGCACTCGTCTTGAACTTCTGAATAATAATATTCCGTGGAACAAAGCTGCATTTCTGGCAGGAAGCGCACCGGTTATATACCAGTACAACAACATTCCCAGAATCCTGAATCATTGCTTCAGAAAGAGCTGCCAAGTCAAATTTATCGACGAATACTGCTCTGCACTCTGTATGTATATTGTGCAGACAGAGACCAGACCGTGGATGAGCGAAGCGGTCAAAGCCCGCGTGCTGTATGACTGGCTGATCAACCACTGTGAATATGAAGACGGATATGATGAATACGGATTTTCTACCGAAGCAAGGTCAGATGCAGATAACCAGGTTGCTTCTTCCGTATTTCTCAGCTACTCACTCAATACCAGAGGAAACGGCATCGGGGAAACTGTCTGCGAGGGCTATGCAAAAGCATACAAAATGCTGCTGGAAACAGCCGGAATTGAGTCCTATATCGTATCATCAAATGCACCGGCAAACCACGCTTGGAACATCGTAAAAGTTGACGGAACATATTATCAGTGCGATGTCACATGGGATAACGACAGTTCTTCCGGTTCACAGATTTCATACAAGCATTTTCTGAAGACCAAAGAAAGGATGAACCAGCTGCACGGCTTCACGCATAATCTTCCAGACGGCAGCAATGAGCATCCCCTTCTGGTTGACAATTACCACAACGGTTCTTATGCAAATCAGCACTGCCTCTATACCTTCAACGACAACAACGGTGACGGCCTTCTGGACTGGGATTACGACTTCGACGGCTCGATCACCTCGAACGACATCGCGCAGTATCAGTATCTCCAGAGCGTTGCACCGGAGGTCACGCAGGCCCGCTGGCTGTATCTCTGCATTCTGTATAACTGATCCTCCGCAGGGAAAAATCCTTTGAAACCAAAACGCACCGCAGTCCGTTCACAGACTGCGGTGCGGCTTTTTATGCCTTGCTGTTTGCGGCGACCAGAATCTTTGCGCCGTAGGGGGAGAGCGGCAGCACATTCTGATACAGCCGCCCGGTTTCGTAGTCCCGGAGCGGATACGGCAGGCTGACCGACTGCTTTTCCCGCGTCCAGTTCATCGCAAAGAGGAACCGCGTACCGTCCGAGGCGACGCGCACCGCCGTCACCACGCCGTAGGGCAGTGCGGTTTCGAGCGCCGGCTGAATGCCGAGGCGGGAAGCCAGTCTGAGCAAAAAGTCCAGCAGGAATTTCTGCTCCGGATAAGCCGCCAGATAATACACCGTGCCGCGCCCGACCGCATTGCGCGTCAGGCAGGGCAGGTCATCCGGCATACAGGGGTTGTCGTGGCCGTAGACGGCAAGCACCTCGGCACCCTCCGCGGCAATGCGCTCGCAGAGCCGTTCGCAGCGGTATTCATCCGCCAGCGGGAACGGCGCCCGCAGAATCCGGATCTGCTCCTCCATGCCGTCGTAGAGCGGATCCGTCTCCAGATACCGGATGCCGGCCAGCGCGGCCAGCCCCTCGCCGGGCGTGTCGCCCATATAGCAGAGGTCATGCTCGTCGGTCAGGCCCGTGTGCAGCGTCATCACGAGCGTACCGCCCCGCCGCGCATATTCCTGCAAACGGCGTGAGACATCGCCGCGCAGCAGATAGAGCATCGGCACAAGGAGCAGGTCGTAGCCGGTAAAATCCGCATCCGAATCCACGATATCCACCGGAATGCCGGCCTGCCAGAACGGCAGATAGAACCGGAGCATCAGGTCGGTATCGCCGATGCCCGCGTTTCTGGGGCCCTGCGCGGCGTTGACCGCCCAGTGGCTCTCCGTGTCGTAGAGAATGGCCGTCCGCGCAGGCGTCTGCGCACCGCAGAGGGCATCGAGCTTTTTCAGCATCGCCCCGACGCCTGCGACCTCCTGAAAGACGCGGGTGTCCGTGCGGTTGGCGTGCGTCATCACCGCGCCGTGGAACTTTTCGGCACAGCCGCGGCTCTGCCGCCACTGGAAATACTGAATGCTGTCCGCGCCGTGTGCGAGATTCGAGATCGCGGTCAGGCGGTGAAAGCCCCATGTCTTCGGGCGGCAGACCTCCTGCCAGTTGGTCTGCGAGGGCGTGTTCTCCATGATGAGAAACGGCTTTCCGAGCATCGAACGGCAGTAGTCGGAGAAAGCGTCCGCCCAGAACGCGTTGAAGGTCTCGTCGCCGTCCGGGCGGGAGTGCCACACCGGATAGCTGTCCCACGAGACAACATCGACCAGCGGCGCCAGCCTGCGGTAGTCGATGCCGTCGTAAAAGCCCATCAGATTTGTCGTGACCGGCAGATCGGGGTTGGCTGCCCGGATCGGCGCGGTTTCGTTCTCAAAGAAGGTGCAGGTCTGGTGTGTGACAAAGCGCTTCCAGTCCAGCGTCAGCCCGTGAACGGCGGTTTCCCCGCGCGGAGAGGGCGGCTCGATCTGCGACCAGTCGGTGTAGGTGTGCGACCAGAACGCCGTCCACCATGCCGCATTGAGCGCTTCGAGCGTGCCATAGCGCTTTTTCAGCCACTCACGGAACGCCTCCTGACAGAGCGGGCAGTGGCATTCGCCCTGCAGCTCGTTGCTGATGTGCCAGAGAATTACGCCCGGATGCCGGCCGAACCGGTTTGCGAGCTGCCTGTTGATCGCGTACACCTTTTCGCGGTAGACGGGAGAGGTGTAGCAGTGGTTGTGCCGCCCGCCGGACAGCTCCCGCACCCGCTGCGCGCTGACGCGGCGGATCTCCGGATATTTCTGCGACATCCACAGCGGCTTTGCGCCGGACGGCGTCGCCAGCACGGTGTAAATGCCGTTTTCGTACAGCCGGTCAATGACCTCGCCGAGCCAGTCCAGCCGGTATTCGCCCTCGGCAGGCTCCAGTGCACTCCATGCAAAGATGCCGACCGACATACAGTTCATGTTCGCCTGCTTCATCTGCTCGATGTCCTGCCGCAGAATGTCCGGGTACTGCATCCACTGCTCCGGGTTGTAGTCGGCACCGTGCAGCATATGCGGATAGGGTGTCAGAAACATAGGCTTGTCCTCCTTCGGTGAAGCGTTC
>JAILIG010000126.1 GCA_024695445.1 Oscillospiraceae bacterium | reverse complement strand
GAACTGGATCCGGCGAACGGGAACATCCGGACGATCGGAAAGAATTTCGAAGTAAAAATGTACCGGATCAATCAAAAGATCATTTGCCTGATTCATGACGCGCCCAATCATAATAAGCCCAACCAGAGAATTGCAGAATATCTCCCGGAAAGCAGAAGTTTCCGCACGATAGCAGATCTGAAAGACATAACATGGGATCTCGAACTCACAGAAACTGGCATCAGCAATGACGCACTCATTCTGTCACCGCAAGACTGGGACGATAATATACCCGATCTGCTGGTCTCCCTGAAAGACGGCAAGGTCACAGAACTCAAATAAACACGAAAAACGCCTCCCGGCCGGGAGGCGTTTTTCGTGTTTAGTCAAATGCCCGCAGGGAATCGACAATCGGCTCCTTTTCGATGCGCCTGAGCGGGATGAGCGTAGCAATCAGTGCGACGATGAGTGAGCAGCCGCCCGCGATGAAGATCATCGGAACCGGCTTTGAGTAGGTCAGGCCGAGCTGATCGGACAGCTCCGGCAGCCCGACGGCATCGACAAGCCGGCGCATTGCAAAGACCGCTGCCGAGGTCGCCAGCAGCGCACCGACAAGGCCGCCTGCGACAAACTGCACACATTCGCAGAGCAGCAGCCCGCGCATCTGCGTTCTCGTCATGCCGACCGAGCGCATTCCGGCCAGCTCCGAGTGGCGGTTCAGGATGCCCGTCGTGATGACATTGATCATGCTGACTGCCGCAATCAGCGAAATGAGAATTGAAAGCATCCGGACAGTGGTGTTAAACGCGGAGACGCCGGATTCAATCAGCCGGATGCCTGCGTAGCTGTCCTGCTGGATTTCAAACCGCTTGTCCGATTTCAGGTAGCTGACGGCGTTTTCATAGGTGTCGTCGTTCTTGATGTCCGCCATGATGATGACACTGGCACTCTGCAAGGAATACTGACCGGTTTTTTCATATAGCTCAACAGGGGCAATGATACAGTAGCCGCCGATTTCCATGACAGTATCCACTGCCGTTTCTCCGTCCGGCACGGTCAGCGGCCCGTACACCGGCAGAGAAACCTGTTCCACCCGCGCTTCCGCATCTGTATAGATTGCCTCTTGTTTGTCCGGGTCCCAGCCGGTGCAGTATTGGAAAAAATGTTTTTGCGGGTGATCCGGATCATCTTTGTGTTCTTCCTCATATTCCCGGATCAGCTCTGCGCGCCGTTCCTCCGTCAGCGGGGCAATCACCGGGCAGTTCAGCGTCAGCTTGCCGTCCTGAATCGGCAGGTCGCCCTCCTTGTAGTGGTATCTGCCGCCGTTCAGCAGGGCATAGCCGCCCTTCTGCCGGAATTCTTCATAGGGCATCTCCGGCTTGCCGTCAAACATCCTGTTGTAGTCCTTTTCGTTCAGGTACAGCACCTTCACTATAGTTCCGATCGTCAGCGCGCCGTCGCCATTTGTTTGAGTATCCGCAGCACCGGCCGGTGCCGTCACAGCACCGTTGTTGTTTTGCGCTGTCTCGTTATTTGTTTGATTATCTGCTGCTTGTGGGATCCTTCCGAAAATTTCCCAGAGCAGACGAACCTGATCGAAATAACCGGTGTCTTCGAGCTCCTTTACAAGTGCAGCGCGTGCTTCCGCGGAGTCCTCTGCAACGATGCCGTCAATCTCCAGATCGGTGATGATGCCGGTATAGCTGTTTGCCTCTGCGACGACGATCGTGCAGACATTCCGGTAGGCTTTGGACGCATAGGTGACTGCCGCGATCAGCGTGATCGAGGCGGACAGCGACACGACCGTGACGATAAAGCGCTTTTTGTTTCTGCGGACATTTCTGGCTGCAAGACTGCCGATCCAGCCAAAGAGCAGCCCGAAGACGGAGTGCTTTTTGACCTTTTTGATCTTCGACTGTGTGGCGCGGACGGATTCGATCGGGGCTTTCTTTTTCAGCATCCGCATTCCGGTGCCGTAGGCGGAGAGGAACACCCAGACCGCTGCGGTCAGCGCTGCCGTCGCAAGACTGATGAGCCCGACGCGGAAGTGAACATCCTGCAAGCCGTCGGAGCCCCAGCACCAGCGGATGACATTGGTCGCCAGCACCATGCGGTAGGTCAGATAGCCGAGCCCTGTGCCGATGGCCAGACCGACCGGAATACCGATCAGCGAGAGGATTGCGCCCTCGTGCGTGATGATGCGGACGGCCTGCTTTCGTGTTGCGCCGATAGACTGCAATACGCCGAACTGCCGTTCCCGCTCCTTTGAGGAGATTTCAAAGGCGGTGTCGATGACCATGCGCAGACAGAGTGCGAGCAGGATGACCAGCACGAAGATCAGTGAAAACCTCCACGCCATGGAGAATTTGCCTGCCATGCCGATATAGTCCTTTTCTTGCAGCGAAGAATTCGGAATGACCTTGCATTCGTCCATATCGCCGATCAGCTTCCAAATCGGTGCGGTCTGTGCGTCGTCCGGTTCCTTCCAGCGGAAGTTATAGTCAATCCAGACCGGCTTTGCGTCCGCATCCGGATAGACGATCCCTGCCTTTTTGAGGTAATCGTCTCCGTAAAACTTCTCCAGCTGCTTTAAGTCATCCTCCGAATAGTCCTCGTGCTTGTGGTAATAGGTCCATACAGCGGCTGCTGTGCTGACCGTTTCATAGCGTGTCTTGCCTTCCTTATATTTCTGAAAGCTCCAGAATTCGTCCGGTTCAAAGAATCCGCAGTCCTTGACGGCCGTGTCGGCTCTGAGCTCTTCGAGCTGTGCCTCGGTGAAGGCGTGCGGAGAGCAGACCGCCGTGTGGTGCGGGAAATTCGTATTGACGCAGTGTGTCCGCTGGGAGGCAAACATCGTGTGTGCCAGAACAAAAATCATTGTCATCATTGCCGCCGCAATGGTGATTGAGCAGACGGTCAGCAGACTGTGCCGCTTCTGTGCCGTGATGTACCGGCGGGCGAGCTTCCCCTCAAATGTCATCGGTCTGCGCCTCCTTATCGGCCTTTGTCTGCGGCCTGCCGGTTTTGCCGGTCAGTTCATCCCGCAGAATTTTGCCGTCCTCAATGGCAATGATGCGGTCACAGAGCAGAGCGATCTTCTCGTCATGCGTGATGATGAGCATGGTCTGATTGTAGTCGTGGTTGAGCTTTCTGAGCAGCGCCATGATCTCGCGTGAGTTTTTTGAGTCAAGGTTTCCGGTCGGCTCATCCGCGAGAATGACGCTCGGCATATGAAAGAGTGCTCTTGCGATGGAGACGCGCTGCTGCTGTCCGCCGGAGAGCTGGGAGGGCAGGTGGTTTCTGCGCTCCAGAAGCCCCATCTTGTCGAGCATACTGTCCACATCTTCCTTTGCCGGTTTTTTGCCGTCCATAATCATCGGGAGCGTCACGTTTTCCTCGGCCGTCAGCACGGGAATCAGGTTGTAGAACTGATAAATCAGTCCGACCTCGCGCCGCCGGAAAATGGCAAGGCGTTCATCCTTCTGGGCGAAGACATCCTGATCGTTCAGAAAGACCTTGCCAGAGGTCGGGCGGTCCACTGCGCCGATGATGTGCAGCAGGGTTGACTTTCCGGAGCCGGAAGGCCCGATGATCGCCAGCATCTGCCCTTTCGGCACGGTGAAGGACACATCGTCCAGTGCTCTGACCTCATTTTCTCCTTTTCCGTAGATTTTTGTCAGGTGCTCCATTCGCAGCAGATCCATCGTGTTCCATCCCTTCCGCGGCCTGTGCCGCTATGTTGTTATGTTCATTATAACACGGGAAAGTGACTTTTCCGTGACTCTTAACTTACAATTTAGTCACTTTGCGGCAGAAAAAGCGATTTCCGCTGCGGGGGCATCCGGACTGTGCCGGATCAAAGAGAATCCCGAAAGCAGATACACTTTCGGGATTTCTCGTCAGGATTCCGCTTTTTCTCCGCGGAGAAGCACGGTGAAAACCATACAGACTGCAACGCCGGCTGCTCCGAGAACTGCAAAGAGCAGAGCAGCGCCCGCGCCCTTTTCATCTCCGAAGAGAGAAATCAGCATACTGCCGGCCGGCCTGTTTGCCATATACGGCTCAAATATCTTGTCAATCAGGAGACCGGCTGACAGATATCCCACAGGAATTGTAAAGAATTGCAGTGTGTTCCGGCACGCATACACTCTGCCCTGCATATCGGCAGGAATCGTGCTGCGGAAGATTACATCCAGCTGCGCCCCCATATAAGGGATGAACAGCCAGCCGCAGACCGCACCGATGTACCATACCGCCGGCGATTGACTGAATGCCAGCAAAAAGTTCTCCGTGCTCATGGAGAAGAACAGCGACAGACAGATGGCACGGATCCGGTTTTTCGGCGCCGGCGAGAGTGAAGCAATCATACTCCCGGCCAATGCCGCCGCGCCCGCAAAGAAATTGACCGTGCCGAGCGTCGTCTCACCGTCTGCCGCCTTGGAGAGAATCATGGCAGGCAGTGTGGCCTGATAGGCAGAAGCAATCAGATTGATGCCGGCCAGGAAGAAGATGAGCTTCAGAACCGCGGGGCATCCTTTCAGCCATCTGAGTCCGGCCTTCACCGAGTCCGTCAGGGATTCCTTCTGTTCAGCCGTTTTTTGCGGTTCCGGAATCCGGATAAACAGCAGCAGAACGGTGAATGCCGCCGCAAAAGTTAAGAGGTCCGTGACGATCACAGCCGATACCCCGCCGAACGCAAAGAGCGCCGTTGCCAGCACCGGTGTCAGCAGAGAGTTCAGCGACCGAGAAAAAGACCGCAGGCCGCTTGTTTTCTGATAATACGCCTTTGGAATGAGCTGTGTGGATGCGACCTCACTGGCGGGCTGCTGTACTGTGTTCATCAGACCGTTCAGCGCATTGAGGATATACAGATGCCACGGCGCAAGTGCGTTCGTTTTCATCAGGACAAATGCTGCAACCGTTGTCATGGCAGCAAAGAGATCGCACAGAAGCATGGTGCGTTTTTTGTTCCACTGATCGCTGAGTGCGCCTGCGAAGATGCTCATGAACACATAGGGTGCATATGAGCAGACCGTGAGCAGGGCAGTTTTCAGTGCGGAACCGCTGTACTGATACAGCCACAGCACCAGCGCGTAACTGGTCATGCCGCTTCCGAGCTCAGAAAGCGACTGTGTACTCCAAAGCAAGAGATAGCTCCGGAGCTGTTTGACAGAATGTTTCATATTGACTTTGCTCCTTGTAAAGATGATTGTATTATGATGATCCGGTCGCAAAGTCCGAGGGGCTTATCGGTTCTCCATGCAATTCCCTCAAACCCTGCATGGAGCATTGACACTGCAATTTCTCATCGTTCTCACCTGATTTCATCAGACTGCCTGCCGCAGAATAACTGCGGTCAGAATATCGGAAAAGGGGACTTCGTCCCGTACTCCGTTGCTGTTATTATATAACAGATCAGGGTGATTGTCAATAGAAACGCTGCTGCTGACCGGCAGACTTGACAAAAACCGAAGGATAGGGTAAAATATACAAAGGCCTGCCAAAGGGGGGAGTATAAATGACTGTGACCGGTACCGGACGGATTTTATATCTTGCCAAGGGCGATGTGACGGTGTATCTGCTGCACGGCACTGCCGGTGATCTGCTGATAGATACAGGCTTTCTGGGGACATGGCGTGCGCTTTCTGCATGGATTTCGCAGTATGATGTGCGGTATGTCTTTCTGACGCACGGGCATCCCGACCACGACTGGAATGCAGCCAAACTGCAAAAGCGCGGCGCAAGGATTCTGCTGTCCGAGCGGGATAAGGGGCTGCCGCGGCATTTTCTCTCACAGCCTGTGAAAGCGACCATGCCGCGATACCGTGCGCGCAATCTGGTACAGCGGTTCGGCGGCGCACTGACGAATTCTCCGCGCTATACGCCGGAATATCTGTCAGACGACGATCCGGATGCGCTCCGCAGACTCGGCTTTGATGCGCAGATCGTGTCGCTGCCGGGACATACCTACGGCTCGCTCGGCATCCTGTCAAACGGTGTGCTGTACTGCGGGGACGCCTTTACGATGATCTGGAAAAAGCCGGATATCACGCCGCACGCAGTCAGCCCGTCTCTGATGACAGAATCTCTGCGCACAATGCTCCGCCTTTCGCCGCGCTGGCTTGCCTGCGGACATGGTCTGCCTGTGCGCATGGCAGATGCGAAGCCGGTGATTGAGGCTTTTTTGAAGGAAAGCAGCTTTTGAGCCTGAAGAATCGTTTTTTTCAGGGAGCGGAGCAATCTTTTTTTGGGAGAATCGAATCTATGAAATTGAACACAAAAGTACTGACACTTTGTCTGACAGCGGCCCTGCTGGTGACGGGCTGTAAGGGGAGCGGTTCTTCTCAGCAGGGAACGACCTCACCGAAAGGAACTTCTGCGGTAACGGATACGACCGGCCCGTCAGCGGAAGAGGAATACAAGCCGGTGATGCCGGTTCTGTCGATTGAAACGGCAAATCAGTCCGCCGATGTCATGAAGTTTGTGACGGAGCCGGTTGCGCCCCATGTTTCGGCACAGATTGCTACATGGACACCTGGCTATGTCATGCCGCCTGCACCGAGCTATGAGGCCTGCACGGTGAAGCTCAGTGACACAGACGGCAAAGAGCTTCTGAGTGCCGGCGCACAGGTCAAGGTGCGCGGCAACTGGACGACGACTTATGAAAAAAAGCCGCTGCGCATCAAATTTGACGAAAAGCAGAATCTGCTCGGCTTAAACAGCGGTAATGAGCTGAAAAACTGGCTTTTGCTTGCTGAATACAAGGATGCGTCCATGCTGCGTGACAAGACTGCACTGCAGCTTGCACGGGAGCTTTACGGTGACAGCGGACTTTATGCCGCCGATTCCGAGCTGGTTGAGGTCCGCATCAACGGCGAATACTGGGGTGTGTATCTTCTGACGGAGCAGCAGGAGGTCAGCTCCAAGCGTGTCAGCATTACAAAGCCGGAGCAGGATTATACCGGCACAGATATCGGCTATTTTCTTGAGTTTGACGGCTATTTCTATAATGAGGATCCGCTGCATCAGTTCCATGTCGATTATGAGAACAATGCGCCCTTAAAGCCGTATGACGGAAACGACGGCAGCGGCAGAACGATCACCTGTCTGCCGGAAAGCGAATATGAACCAAAGAACGATATCGGCTTTACCATCAAAAGTGACATTTATTCGCAGGAGCAGCATGATTTCATTGCCTCCTATGTAAACAATGTCTACCGGATTCTCTATGCGGCTGCATACGAGGACAAAGCCTATCAGTTCCGTTCTGATTACAGCTCGATTGAGGAGGCACCGTCCCTGACACCGCAGGAAGCTGTTTCAAAAGTCGTCAATGTGCGGTCTCTGGCCGATGCGTACATCATCGCAGAACTGACCTGTGACGCAGATATCTATTGGTCGAGCTTCTTTATGGATGTTGATTTCGGTGCGGACGGAGACAAGAAACTGACCTTTGAGGCTCCGTGGGACTTTGACTCTGCGCTGGGCAACAAGGATCGCTGTGCGGACGGTACAGGCTTTTATGCGGGCAGCATCGTGCCGGATGTCAACGGAGACACCTACGAGACTGTGAATCCGTGGCTTGCCGTACTGATGTATGAGGACTGGTTCCAGTCTGAAATCCGTACAGAATGGACGAGGCTTTATGACAGCGGTGCATTCCAGCGTGCCGCAGAGATGATTTCGTCGGATTCGGAAAAATATGCGGAGGCCTTCCGGCGCAATCAGAAAAAATGGGGCGCCAACATCCTGAATCAGTCGGTGAAGAATGAACTGTCTCCCCGCAGCAAGCGTGTTACCGAGGAAAAGGAGGGGGCCGAGCATCTGGCGGAGTGGCTCAGCGCCCGTGCGGAATTTATGAATGAACACTGGCATTCCTGATGCCGGAACACAAAAACAGCCGGAATGTGTCTGATACAGATTCCGGCTGTCTTTTTTTGCGGTGGGACGGCTGGATTTGTTTCTGTGGAATCGCAAAAAAAGCCTTGATTTTTCTGACGGAGCGTGCTATAATATTTTCAAAAGAATATACAGAATGTATCAGACGGGGAAACCGTCTGCTTCACCACAGTCAGAACACACGGCACAGACATGGTCCGGCCGTGTGATGCGGATATGGATGACACGAAAAGGAGGAATTTGATTTATGAAGAGCAAATTCGCCATGCGGGCTGCAGCCGGATTGCTGACGCTCGCGCTGGCGGCAGGCGCACTGCCGCCCTTCTCCGCAGCGGATAAAAATCCGCTTGTTCCCGCGTTGACCGCTGCCGCTGCCGACTTTACCGTAGAGGTTGATTCCGACACAATCATTCTCGGCGGTGATCTTCGGAACCGGTCTGCGGTTGCTGAGACCATGGATATGGTGGACTGGACGCAGATTACCAAGCTGAAGGTGGAGCCCGGTACAATTTTGCCGACAGATGCCTCCGGTTTTTTGGCCGGAAAAGCGGCACTTGAGTTCGTTGACCTTTCCGGTGCCGATGTTTCCGGCGTCGAACAACTGTCTGCATTCTTACTGGGCTGCAACGCATTGCGTGAGGTCAATCTTTCGGGCTTGAGCTTTTCCTCCCTGAGGGATTTTTCACAGGTCTTCGTCGGCTGCGGAAAACTGGAAACGGTGGATTTCACCGGCAGCTCTTTTACGAAGCTGGAAAAAATGAATTCGCTGTTTGTCAGCTGCAACGCACTGAAAACGGTGAAGGGGCTTGCGGTCCGCAGTGAATATCTGACCAGTGTGGCACAGATGTTCAGTGACTGCGCCTCCCTTTCGGAAATTGATCTCAGTCAGCTTCGTACTGACAGCGTGAAGGATTTCAGATCCATGTTCCAGAACTGTTTCTCGCTGACTGAGCTGGATCTGAGCACTTTCCGCACGGGAAATGCGACGGATATGGCCTCTATGTTCCTCTCCTGCCGGAGTCTGCGCACGCTGGATCTCGGCAGCTTTGACACCTCCAATGTAACGGATATGTCATATATGTTTATGAACTGCACCTCGCTCCGCCTTCTGCATATCAGCGGCTTTCGGACAGAAAACATCGAAAATATGTCATATATGTTCTCCGGCTGCTGTAAACTGACTTTGGCAGACTGTTCCGGATTCACCTTTGAGAAGAGCTTTTCTGCCCGCAATCTGTTTGAAGGCTGTGAAAACCTGACTGAGCTCGACCTCAGCGGCTTTGACAGCAGCAAGATCCTCAAAGCGGATAATATGTTCGCCGGCATGACACATCTGAAAAAGCTGACACTCGGTGCGCTGTTCACAGGTGTGACAGAAAGCATGAAGCTGCCGCTTCCGGTGTACGGCTGGGTGAATGCCGCCGATCCTGATACGGTCGTTTCTGAAACTGCCGGTTCCGGCTCGGCTTCGTATACGGTTTTCCCGAATACCGGACTGAATACATATTGCAGCCGGGGCGGCTACGGAGAAATCACCGGCACCAGGCTCCTGCTGACAGTGGACGGCAGCATCGGTCTGCGCTTTTACGGACAGCTTTCCGATTATATGAGCGCCGAGGATCTGGCACAGGGCGATGTCTGGTTCTTCTTCTACGACGACACAGCCGGAATGAACAAGCAGGTTCGTGCGCAAAAGGACGGAAGCGGCAATTACTATGCTTCGTTCACGGTTCCTGCGAAGAATATGACCGACAGCATTCAGGCGCAGTTGTGGTTCTACAGCAAAAAAGTGCGTGACCTGGACGAGGGCGAGGTCGCCCCGACGGATTACTGGACGGCGAATGTTGACAGTGTTACATATTCTGTCCGCGAATACGCCGATGTCATTCTGTCTGAGCCGGAGCGCTTTGAGAAGGAACAGAATGTCCTGAAGGCAATGCTCTGTTACGGCGGCGCGGCACAGCGGCAGTTCGGCTATTATGACAGCGAGCTTCGTAAGCCGTATGCGGACAGAGGCATCACCTATATCGGTCCGGCGCTCAATACGCTGGATGAATTTGTAAAGCCGTCGGATATTTCCGGCCTCTCTTACTACGGAACTTCGGTTGTTCTGGATGCCCTGACGGTACAGAGGCATTATTTCCGCCTGACTGCCGGCTCCGTTTCGGATTACGAATTCACCGTGGACGGCACGCCGGTGACACCGGAAGCGTATACGGGTACCGATCTGTACTACATCGACACGCCGGGTGTTTCTGCGATGCATCTCTATGATGTTCTGACGGTTTCGGCTGTCAGCAGAAGTGATACTTCAAAGCGTATTACTTACCGTTACAGCGCATTGGATTATATCCGCATCGGTTTAGAGAAGAAGCAGCTGACCGGTACTGCCGCGGATGCCGCAAGGGCGCTCGGCTGGCTGGCGCTGGAAGCACTGAATTATCAGAATGCCTGAAAGGAGATGTCGTCAAATGAAAGCATACACGACTCCGGAGCTGGAGATTATAGAATTTGAAACGGAAGATGTCATTACAACCAGTCTGACTGTCAATCCCGGCCAAAACGAAATGCCGGTCGTCAAAGGCTGAACCGATGAAAACGCGCTGTTCTCTGTGCAGGGAACAGCGCGTTTGTTTATTCTGCAAAGGCCGCGGTATCGGAGCTGCAGTATTCCGGCTTCGAGGGCATCAGGCTGCTGCCGTAGTCCGCAAGATTATGCCTGACGACGATTTTCGGATTCTGACTGCGGGTGTCAGAGTCGGTTGCTTTTCATAGTTTTATCTGTTTCGTATATCGCTCACAGAAAAGGGGAGTGCCATGCAGCATTCCCCTTTGCCATTTTATGTTTCGAGATAGTCCTTGACGCGGCGGCTCCGGCTCGGATGCCGCAGCTTGCGCAGAGCCTTAGCCTCAATCTGCCGGATGCGTTCCCGTGTCACATTGAACGCTTTGCCGACATCTTCAAGGGTTTTCGGCGGCTCGTCGTCGAGTCCGTAGCGCATCCGCAGAACAGCCGCTTCACGCTCGGTCAGCGTGGAGAGCACTTCATTGAGCTGCTCCTTCAGCATCGTGTTCGAGGCGGCTTCCGTCGGGGACTGTGCCTGCTGATCCGGGATGAAATCGCCGAGGTGGCTGTCCTCTTCCTCGCCGATCGGCGTTTCAAGCGAGACGGGCTCCTGTGCGATACGCATGACTTCGCGCACCTTGTCCAGCGGCATATCCAGAAAGTCCGAAATTTCCTCTTCCGAGGGATCTCTGCCGTTTAAGTGCAGCAGCTGACTGGATGCCTTTTTCACGCGGGTTATTGTTTCGACCATATGTACCGGAATCCGGATTGTGCGCGCCTGATCGGCAATTGCACGGGTAATCGACTGCCGGATCCACCATGTTGCGTAGGTCGAGAATTTAAAGCCCTTGGTGTAATCAAACTTGTCCACAGCCTTGAGCAGTCCCATGTTTCCCTCCTGAATGAGGTCGAGGAACTGCATTCCTCTGCCGACATACTTCTTTGCAATGCTGACAACAAGCCGCAGATTTGCCTCGGAAAGGCGCGTTTTTGCTGCCTGATCGTCGGGATTGTCGGCAAGCCGCTTTGCGAGATCGGTTTCCTCTTCTGCGGTCAGCAGCGGAATTCTGCCGATCTCCTTCAGATAGATTTTGACCGGATCGTCCGGAGAGTGGCCGCTTTCGAGCGCCATAGCCTCCTCTTCGGCGAGTCTGGTCTCGATTTCGTCATCGAGCAGCTCTTCCTCCGGCATTTCCAGATTCAGCGCGTTGCAGCGCTCATAAAACAGACTGATTTCCTCGTCTGTGAATTCCTGTTCCAGGAACGCAGCATCAACCTCCGCGTGCTGTACGCCGACGGTTTTGACGCGTTCCAGAAGCTGTTCGACCTTCTGCTGATCGATATTCGCCATTTTGAAGTCCTCCTTTGCTTGTGACCGGGTTCCGCACTGTCAGTCAATATAGCCCTGCAGCTTTTTGCTGCGGCTGTAATGCTTTAATTTGCGGAGCGCCTTTGCTTCAATCTGACGAATGCGTTCTCTGGTGACGCCGAGCGCTTTGCCGACATCCTCGAGTGTCTGCTGTCTGCCGTTTTCAAGTCCGTAGCGCATCCGCATGACACGGGCCTCCCGGTCGGTCAGCGTGGAGAGCACCTCGTTGAGCTGCTCCTTGAGCATGGCGTTGGAAGCTGCTTCATCGGGAGAGGGTGCCTGATCGTCCGGAATGAAATCGCCGAGATGGCTGTCCTCTTCCTCGCCGACCGGCGTTTCAAGCGAAACGGGATCCTGTGCGATGCGCATGATTTCCAGTACCTTTTCGACCGGCATTTCGAGCTTGCGGGCAATTTCTTCCGGACTTGCCTCCTGACCGGTCTCGTGGAGAATCTGGCTGGAAATCTTTTTCACCTTTGTGATGCTCTCGACCATGTGTACGGGAATGCGGATGGTACGCGCCTGATCGGCCAGCGCTCTTGTGATTGCCTGCCGGATCCACCAGGTTGCATAGGTCGAGAACTTGAATCCTTTGGTGTAATCAAACTTGTCCACGGCTTTGAGCAGTCCCATATTTCCCTCCTGAATGAGGTCGAGAAACTGCATTCCTCTGCCGACATACTTCTTTGCGATGCTGACGACCAGACGGAGATTCGCCTCTGCAAGGCGCTGTCTGGCGGGCTCGTCCTGCGGGTTTGCAGCGAGCCGCTTGGCAAGATCGGTCTCCTCGTCTGCGGTCAGCAGCGCAACTCTGCCGATTTCCTTCAGGTAGATTTTCACGGAGTCGTCGTTTGCGATCTCGTCGTTGGAAATGGCAACAGTAGGATCGTCAATGTCATCAACGCTCAGGTCATCGTCAATCAGTTCAATCTGCATGGCTGTGCAGCGTTCGAGGATCTGATCGGGATCTACGGAGAGTGTCTCGGAAAATTCCTGCACCTCCGTCATGGAAAGTTTGCCGGTTGCAGCTTTTGCCTTTTCCAGAAGCTGTTCCAGCCGTTCGTTTTTCTTTTCTTCTTCTGCCATCTTGGTACATCCTCCTGCAGATTAATTTGACTGTTTCTGTTGCCGCAGCCGGGCAATGCGGGCGGAGAAATCCTCGTCACTGAGGGTTTCCGGCGCCGGTTCTGTCAGTGAGTGTTTTTTGAGTACGGCGATGCAGTCACGCACGGACTGCTCCGAAACTGCGATATCGGCATTTTTGGATGAGATGCCGGTGATATGTCCCATTTCATCCGGGGTGAAGCTGTCATTGAACAGCGAGAGTGAAAACGGATAGCCTTGCATTAGTTTTTCCGCAAAGTCCGCATAAATACGCCTGTTCAGGTCTGTAACAAATTCCTCCGGTGCGATTTCAGAGCGAATTTGCTCCAGCGCATCCGGATTGCGGAAGAGATAACAGAGAATTATCTCCTCTGCGTTTGCCTCGCGCCGGTGGGAAGCGGCATCGGGATTGACCGGATCGCGCAGCAGCGATGCCGAGGTGATTGCCTGCCAGTTGTGCTTTTTCTGACCTGCTCTGCGTTTTTTTATTTCCCGTTCGACTTGTTCCTTCAGCACTTCCTGCGAGATGTCGTATTCCTTCGCGGTTTTGGAAAGATAGACATTGCGGTCCAGCTCGTTTTCAATATCTGCGAGAACGGAAACGGCCTTATGCAGTGCCGTAATGGTGCCGTCCTCCGATGCCGGATCGGTTCCGTCACGGCAGCGCTGCAGTTCATAGCTGACAGCGTCATCGGCTTCCTCCAGAAGCATCCGGAATCTGCCGGGACCGAATTTTTTGATATATTCGTCCGGATCCTTGGCATCGTGCATATGCAGAATACGCGGACGGAGTCCTGCGGCGCGCAGCAGGTTGACCGCTTTGAGCGTGGCATTCTGGCCGGCCGCGTCACTGTCATAGGAGATGACAACTTCCTCAGCGTACTGCCGCATAAGCCTGCACTGATCTGGTGTCAGTGCGGTACCGAGCGAAGCGACGACATTTTCAAAGCCGCCCTGATGGATTGCAATGACATCCATATAGCCCTCTGCGAGAATCAGCCGCTTGGACTGTGTTTTCTTTGCAAAATTCATAGAGAACAGATTTCTGCCCTTTTTGAATACCGGCGTATCAGAGGAGTTTAAGTATTTCGGTTCGCCGTCTTTTTCGATGGTGCGTCCGCCGAAGGCGATGACACTGCCACGCAGATCGAAGATCGGGAACATAACGCGGTTCCGGAAGCGGTCAAAGAGCTTCCCGGTTTTATTGGACACGCTGCACAAATTGGCGTCAATCAGTTCCTTGTCAGAGTATCCCAGCTTTCGCATGGCATCTGCAAGACCGCTCCACTGATCCGGCGCATAGCCGAGCCCGTACTTCCGGATGATTTCCGGGCGGAGCTGCCGCTCTTTCAGATAGACGAGACCGCGCTTGTCATTTCCGGTGAGCTGCTCGAAGAAATAGCGTGCAGCAGCTCTGTTCAGTTCGAGCAGTCTGGTACGGCGCTTTGCTTCGCCGTTGTCAAATTCCTGCTGCGGCATCTGCATTCCTGCGCGTTCCGCAAGCATTTGAACGGCGTCGATGTAGTTCAGTCCTTCAATTTTCATCAGGAAGGTGATGACATCACCGCCCGCATGACACCCGAAGCAATAGAAATGCGGATCCTGCGTATTGGCGTATACCACGCAGGAAGGCGTTTTCTCCGAGTGAAAGGGGCACTGGCATTTGAGCAGAGAACCCGCACGGACAAGCCGGACATAGCTGCCCATGACCTGGTCAATCGGATTTGCCTGTTTTAACTGATACAAAAATTCCTGAGGCAGCACCGGGGTTCTCTCCTTTCCAGCGTATTCTTCGCGGACTGTTCAGCGGATTTCCCACGAACGCGGCACAAACAGCCGCTCATAGGTCCAGATGGCGTAGTCGTCGCTCATGCCGGCGATATAGTCGCAGATTGCACGGTCGGTAGTATAGTTCCTGGCAATCTCGCAATACTGCTCCGGCAGCTTCGACGGGTTATCTTTATAGTATTTATACAGTCTGGCAATCAGCTCCTGCGCTTTGGAATCCTCTGCTTTTGCCGCGGAATTGGAATAGACATTGGCATAGAGGAAGCTGTGCAGACGGTCATGCGTAGCACGGATGACCGGCATCATGTCCGGGGTATCGTCGGTTCCGTGCTCGATGACGGATGAAATCATTGTTGAAATGCGTCTGGATTTAGAATTTCCGAGCACCTCAGTGCATTCCTGCGGCAGATCGCTTTCCTGTAGAATTCCGCCGCGGATTGCATCGTCAATGTCATGATTGATATAGGCAATGCGGTCGGCAAGCCGGACAATATTGCCCTCCAGCGTCTTGGCAATGCGGTTGGTGTGGCAGGCAATGCCGTTCTTGACCTGCATGGTCAGATTCAGTCCCTTGCCGTCCTTTTCGATATAATGAACGACGCGGACGCTCTGGATGTAGTGCTTGTATCCGTAGGGGCAGAGACGGTTCAGAGCCGCCTCGCCGGCGTGTCCGAAGGGGGAGTGTCCGAGGTCGTGTCCGAGTGCGATGGCTTCGGTCAGATCCTCGTTGAGCCGAAGTGCTTTTGCCATCGTGCGTGCGATCTGAGCGACCTCCAGCGTATGTGTCAGGCGGGTACGGTAGTGGTCGCCGACGGGCGAGAGAAAGACCTGTGTTTTATGCTTCAGCCGACGGAATGCGCTGGAGTGGAGAATGCGGTCGCGGTCGCGCTGAAACTCCGTGCGCAGGGGACAGGGCGGCTCCGGACGGCTTCGGACAGCATCTGCCGCATGGCAGGCGCGGTCGCTTAAAAAGCTGTTTTCGATTGTCTCAGTCTGTTCACGGACGGTCATGGCGCACTCCTTTCATCGGGACGGTTCTGCTTTTTGGTGTCATATACACATAGAGACTGCAAAAACCCTCTTTTTGATACAGGTTTTTCGCTTTTTTTGGAGCTATGAACAATTCCTGCGGGATGATTTGCGAAATGAACTGTGAAAAGCGCCCCCGCATCGGCGCAGAAGACAATCCGCCGGCTGACTGAAAGCAAAAACAGCCGCCCGCAGAATGAAAAGCGGAACGGCTGATGCCTTTTTTCGGTTGTGTGAAGCGTACAGGCAGATGTCAGTGCTTTTTGAGATAAAAGGCAACCATTTCGATCATAGTTTCCAGCTCGCGTTCACCGTGAGAGAAGTCATCGGTGCTGAGCAGCTCTCCCTGAAGCAGCTTTTTGGACAGCTCCATGAACGAGTGTGCGGCACTGACATAGAACAGGCCGATATCAGGCATCTCACGGACGGTACCGTCTGATACGCCGATTAGATATGCCGTTTCAAAAACGGGATAGAAATTGAGAATGGACTGTGCATACTCGTTGAGGTCTTCCTTCGGGACCTTCTCGCGCACGATCAGAAGATCGAATTCTCCGAGCAGTTTCATGAAATCGCTGTGCTCTGTGTAAAGAACGAGGAACATTCTGAGCAGCTCATGTACCTGCTGATAACCGTTTTGCCGGCGGAATCTCTCTGTGTCGAAGAATCCGCTGAATTTCTCGCGGAGCTTCCTCCAGAGGTAGGTCATGGCCGCAATGGCTATGCCGGTTTTGGTTCCGAAATAACGGTAGAGGGTTGCCACACCGACACCGGTGCGCTTGGCGATTTCCGTCATTTTGACGCAGTCTATGGTTCGTTCCAGAAAGAGTTCGGCTGCGATTTCAACAGCGTGGCCGGAACGGTCTTCGCGTGTCAAGTCAGAAATACGGTGCTTTTTTGCGGGGCTCATCGAGTGATCCTCCCTTTTGTCTGTTTCATTTGCTGGGATATATCGCCTGACATGATGAATATAGTGTAGCATATTTTGTTGTGTTTGTCAAGCACCGAAGCGCGTGGATTCCGGCTGTCTGTATGTATCTCTGCTGCGGAACGGGTTCCTGTTTCACGGTGTTTTGTGCAAAATGACGAATTCTGAAATTCCGCTTGACTTTCGTGCGCGAAAGGATTTATAATAACAGTAATCGGACACTGCGCACACAAAACCGCAGAGGATATGTCTCACCGGTCATCCGCCTGACAGAGAGAATGCTGACACGCTGAAAGGCATTCGGCGGAACCCCTTGAAGATACCACCGCTGCCGTGTTCAGTGAACGGGAATGAGGAAACGCTCGGGTGGAACCGTGCGCGTTTGCTGTCATGACAGTTGAAGCAAACCCGTACCCCGGACAGTTCAGGACTGTTCTGGGTGCGGCTTTTTTATTTTCTGCGCACCTCGGAACGCTACATTTTTCAGGAGGGATTTGCTATGAAAATCACATTTGAGAACGGCGTATTTGAGAGCGCCGCACCCGTCACAGTCTATGATGCCGCAAAGGAAGCCGGTGCCATTGCGCGTGAGCACATTGCTGCGCTGGTCAACGGAACGCCTGCCGATCTGACGGCTGAGCTGACCGCAGATGCCGATGTCCGTCTGCTGACTTTTGAGGACGAAGCGGGCAGACATATCTTCAATCACACAGCGGCACACATCATGGCGCAGGCTGTCAAGCGTCTGTATCCGGATGTGAAGCTGACGATCGGTCCGGCAATTGACCGCGGCTTTTACTATGATTTTGATTCCGACGAGGCGTTTACAGCCGATACGCTCAAGGCAATCGAGGGCGAGATGAAGAAGATCGTCAAGGAGAACCTGCGCATTGAGCGCTTTACGCTTTCGCGTGAGGAAGCGATCCGGCTCATGACGGAGCGCAACGAGCCTTACAAGGTTGAACTGATCGAAGAGCTGCCGGAGGGCGAGACCATCAGCTTCTACAAGCAGGGCGAATATGTTGATCTCTGCGTCGGCCCGCACCTGTTCTCGACCGGTCTGGTCAAGGCGTATAAGCTGACATCCTGCACCGGCGCTTACTGGCGCGGCGACCAGAACAACAAGGTGCTCAAGCGCGTCTACGGCGTGGCATTCCCGAAGAAGGAGCAGCTTGCGGAGCATCTGACCATGCTGGAGGAGGCAAAAAAGCGCGACCACAACAAGCTCGGCAGAGAGCTCGGATATTTCACGACAGTGGATTACATTGGCCAGGGCCTTCCGATTCTGATGCCGAAGGGTGCGCGTGTCGTTCAGCTTCTGCAGCGCTGGGTTGAGGACTACGAGCAGGCAAAAGGCTGTCAGCTTACCAAGACGCCGCTGTTTGCAAAGCGCGATCTCTATAAGATTTCCGGCCACTGGGATCACTACCGCGACGGTATGTTCATCATGGGCGATCCGGACGACGAGACGAAGGAATGCTTTGCACTTCGTCCGATGACCTGCCCGTTCCAGTATCAGGTATTCCTCAACAAGCAGCGTTCCTACAAGGAGCTTCCGATGCGCCTGACGGAGACCTCTACGCTCTTCCGCAATGAGGATTCCGGCGAGATGCACGGCCTGATCCGCGTGCGGCAGTTCACGATCTCCGAGGGACATTTCATCCTGACGCCCGATCAGCTCGAGGAAGAATTCAAGTTCTGTCTGGAGATGGCAAAATACATGCTGGATACCGTCGGTCTGCTCGAGGACTGCACCTTCCGCTTCTCACAGTGGGATCCTGCAAACCCGAAGAACAAGTACGAGGGTACTGCTGAGCAGTGGGAGGTCGCGCAGGCGACCATGCAGAAGATCCTCGACGATCTCGGCGTCGAATACACGATCGGCATTGACGAGGCTGCGTTCTACGGCCCGAAGCTCGATGTGCAGTACAGAAATGTCTACGGTAAGGAAGACACAATTGTCACGATCCAGATCGACATGTTGCTGGCGGAGCGCTTCGGAATGTACTACATCGACAAGGACGGCCAGAAGAAGCTGCCGTATATCATCCACAGAACCTCGCTGGGCTGCTTTGAGCGGACGCTGGCATACATGATCGAGAAGTTTGAGGGCGTCATGCCGCTGTGGCTGGCACCGGAGCAGGTGCGTCTGCTGCCGATCGGCGAGGAGCACAATGCCTATGCACAGGCCTTTGCCGACAGACTGACGGCGGCGGGTATGCGTGTGACGGTGGACGGCAAGGATGAAAACATCGGCACGAAGATCAAGAATGCCCGTCTGGAGCGGATCCCGTATATGCTGATCATCGGCGACAACGAAGTCAGCGCAAACGGCGTAACGGTGCGTTCCCGCAAGGAAGGAGAGCTCGGCTGCCTGCCGCTGGATGAGGTGTTCACAAAGCTGATTACCGAAGTCGCAGAAAAGGCCAAATAAGCAAAAAAGCTCCCCTTGCTGTTCAAAAGGCAAGGGGAGTGTTTGTTTATCCGGCCGGGTAATAAACGGTATCGCCCGGTGTAAGGGATGCGAGGCTGCGGGTGTCAGGGAAGCCGTACCAGTTTTCCGGATTGCTGTAAAGCTCGGAATCTTTCCGGTCATTGTGACTGACCGGAATCGCAAAGTCTTTCATTTACAGTGCTCAAAGAGATCGAATTCGGATGCGGCGAGTGTTTCTTCGGAGACATTCTCCGGCAGCGGGAAAAAGACGGTCGGCCAGCGCTGCCCTGCAAATACAGCGCAATCAGCTCTGTGTCCTCCAACGGGACCGCCTCCTTTCTTTTCCCTCCGTCTGTATCGACAACATCATGCCGCAGATTGTTACATCCGTCCTTTTTTTTCGGGGGAGGATCAATATGAACGATACCGGAACCGGCAAATATGCTGTGCGGGAACTGACGCCCGCACAGATTGCCGGCACCTATCAGAATGAAATGACGCGGGATTTTCCCGCTGACGAATTAAAGCCGCTGCGCCGGATCACGGATGCCTTGTCCCGCGGCGGATATGCCTGCTTCGGCCTGTTTGACGGCGACAAGCGGCTTGCGTATGCGTTTTTTGTGATTGCTGGGAGAGAATACCTGCTCGATTATTTCGCCGTTTGCCCGTCCTGCCGCGGAACCGGCATCGGAAGCGCATTTCTGGCGATGCTGAAGCCGCTTTTATCAGAAGCAGAAATCATCATCATTGAAGTGGAGCATCCGGATTATGCTTCAGATGCAGCCGACCGGCAGATGCGGGAGCGCCGCAGAGCATTTTATCTCCGCGGCGGCTGCTGTGATACGGGTGCCGAGGCCTGTGTGTTCGGCACGGAATACCGTCTGCTGGAAATGCCGCTTTCGGAAGTCCATGCGCAGGAGACTGTGCGGGCAGCCTATCTGCGGCTGTATCAGAGTCTTCTGCCGCCGGTGATGTTCCGGCAAAATATCCGTCTGCATGGGTGACGGGGAAGGGGGAGTATCATGCACCGTTTCTGTATCGGAGAAAACGATGCCGGACAGCGTGCCGACCGGTTTTTGATGAAGGCTTGTCCGTCGCTTCCGAAATCACTGCTTTACAGGACCTTCCGCAAGCGTGATGTCAAGCTGAACGGCAGGCGAATTTCCGCAGAGACCTTTTTGCAGGCCGGCGATGAGCTGCTGGTTTATCTGCCGGACGACTGTTTTCCGGAAAAAGCTTCGGTTTCCGGGGCGACCGTGCGGCTGCCGTCACCGGAAATTCTGTATGAGGACGCGCAGATTGCCGTGCTGAAAAAGCCCTCCGGTTTGCCTGTTCATGCAGATGACCGCGGTTCTGACGATACGCTTGTCGGACGGTTTTTGCAGCATCTGCGTGATACAGGCGCATATAATCCGGCTGCGGAGCAGAGCTTCACGCCGGCGCTTTGCAACCGACTGGACCGTAATACGGAGGGGCTGGTGCTGGGTGCAAAGACTGCTGCTGCGCTGCGCTGCCTCAACGAGAAGATCCGGCTTGGCGAGGTGGAAAAGGAGTATCTGTGCATTACGGCCGGTGTACCGCCGAAGCCCTCCGATACGGTAACGGCCTATCACAGGCGGCTGCCGGGGCAGTCTGCGGAGCTGTCTGAAGTGCCGCGGGCGGGCTTTCGGGAGATGAAAACCGGTTATACGCTGCTTGGCACAGACAATGGTCTTGCGCTGCTTCGCATAAGGCTTTACACAGGCAGAACGCACCAGATCCGTCTTCAGACGGCAGCACTCGGCTGTCCGGTGCTGGGCGATGCACGGTACGGCAGCCGCAGAGCGAATGCTGCCTGCGGGGAAACCGGTCAACTCCTCTGCGCCTATAAGCTGACCTTTGCGTTTCGGGAAGGAGAAGGTCCGTTGTCCGATCTGCGCGGGAAGCAGTGGGCGACGGTGCCTGCATTCCTCAGCAGATATCCTGCTCTGGCAGCCTGCCTGAAAGAGGGCTGCATGAATTCTGAGTGAAAAAAGCCGCTTCCGGGCTGGACACCGGAAGCGGCTTTTTCAGTAAATTGTCAGCTGATCATTTCATCCCATGTCAGGTCATCGAAGCCGCTCAGGTACTTCAGTGTGTAATACTGCAGCGTCAGAGTGGCATCAAATGCAGAAATATCGCCGTCGCCGTCTGTATCGGCGAGGATCGTCTGCTCCTCGTTCAGCAGGCAGTCTGCAACACTCGGATCGTCCTTGTCATAGGTCAGCACGATGAAGAATGTGTAATAGGTCAGTGCGGCCGTGGCGTCAAAGGCCGTGACGGAACCGTCCAGATCGACATCGCCGAATTCATGTGTGACCTTCAAGCCGGAGTGCGGAAGCAGCAGTTTCCGGATGCTGAGCGGGATATACTTCGTCAAAGCGGAGAAATACCGGCTTCCGTTCCGGATGATCTCAGCAAATTGCGGGACGACGGCTTTGGTGTAGCCGAGTCTGTTCAGCGTGTCCGCCGCGATGATCGCGTGTCCGTAGGCATTCGGATGAATGTCCTCCTTGTCCGAGAAGGTGTATTTCCACGCATTGTCGCGGAACAGCGTATACGGATCCGCGATGACCGCGCCCTCCAGATCGGCAAAGCACTGATCGTTGACACGCTTGATGCTGCCGCGGACATAATTGAGGAATTCTTCATACTGTTCGCTGTAATCTGTGCCATTGTAAACTGCGGATGCGGTTTCAAACGGATTGTAGATTTTCTGGTAGACAACCTTTGCATCCGGATTCAGCTCGCGGATTGTCCGGTTGATATTCTGCATATTTTCTTCCAGGGTGTTGCGCGGCGTGCGGAGCGCACTGGTCAGCTTTGTAGCGGCATCGAGCACGGCCTTTTCGCCGGATTTGGCCAGCCGGACGAAATAATCCCGGAAGCGTTCGCCCTCCTTGGCGTTTTTGCGGAGAAATTCGGTCAGGGCACTGAGCATATCGTTGGAGCCGATGGTCACCAAAATCACATCTGCTTCCTTGACTGCGAGGGCATCCGCACTTTCG
>JAILIG010000092.1 GCA_024695445.1 Oscillospiraceae bacterium | reverse complement strand
GGAACGGATGCCGCCCGCGATGATAAAAACCGGAACGGTGACCAGAAAGGCAACCAGCGCCGGATACAGCAGCGCACCGGTCTTTCTGCGCCAGAGAAACAGCAGCAGAATCGGGAAAAGCAGCCTTGTCAGTCCGGCCAGCAGACAGCTTACATCACTCATATTGTCCTCCGTGTTCCGTACAGCGTATCCCAGCTATTCGCCTTCCGCATAGCCCAGAACGGTGTCCAGCAGGACATAGCCGTCCACCTTGGTCTTAATCACCCGCACACCGAGCGCGGCTTCCAGCTCCTTGCGGGACTTGTCGTCGAGAAAGACATCGTCATGTCTCAGACAGGTTTCCGTCAGCAGGACGGCCTCGCCCAGATCGCGTCCTTTGAGCTGTGCATACAAATCCTGATAGGTCAGCAGGCCGGCCACGGTAATCGTATGGCCGTAAAAATCGTTCAGCACGGGAATGACCTGACAGTGTACGGCGGGAAACTTCGCTTCAAGGTCGCGCATCATCCGTTCGAGGAACGGTGCGGCGGCGGTTCCGGTCGCAATCGTCAGAAACCGCGCATCTCCGTCATATTCGGCATCTTCGAGCGCGTCGTAGAACTCGTTCATCAGGTAACGCAGCATCCCGACGCCGTTTTCGTACTGCGGGTAATCCTCGTAGGCGTCATCCTCCGGCAGCGGCAGACCGGCGAGCAGATACAGCTCATCGGACGCATACACGATGCGGCTGCCGTTTGCACTGAGGCTCCAGCGCTGCACCGCCTCGATCTGCTCGACGGCGGCACGGGCGGTCTCCTGCGTAAAGGCGGGAATCGGGCAGAGATGCTGCCGGAATTTCGTCATGCCGAACGGCACGACTGCAATCGACTGCACCGCCGGCACCATCGAAAAGAGGTCGGCGAGCGTCTTGTGGAGATTGTCGCCGTCATTCCATGTCGGACACAGCACGATCTGGCAGTTCATCGGAACGCCTGCTTTGCCCATCTGCCAGAGATATTTCAGCGACTCGCCCGCTTTTTTATTGCCGAGCATTTTGCAGCGGAGCTGCGGATCGGTCGTCTGCACCGAGACATTGACCGCCATATGCATTTTGATGATGCGCTCGACATCATGGTCGGTCAGGTTGGTCAGCGTGATATAGCTGCCCTGCAAAAAGGAAAGGCGCGCATCGTCGTCCTTGAAATAGATCGTGTCGCGCATTCCCTTCGGGTTCTGGTCGATGAAGCAGAAGATGCAGTGATTGCCGCAGGTACGCTTTTCGTCCATGAGGGCGGTGGCAAAGCCGAGCCCCGGATCGTCATACTCGCGCTTTTTCAGCAAAAAGGAACATTCCTCGCCCTCCCGCATGACCTTGACATTCAGCAAGCTGTCCGTCACGGCGTAGCGGTAGTCCAGCACATCGGCAATCACGGTGCCGTTAACGGAAATCAGGCAGTCGCCCGCCCTGATCCCCGCTTTCTCTGCCGGAGAGCCGGCGGTGATTTCAGTTATTTCGATCAAATCGCCGCCCCCTGTCTCTGTCGTGCCGGACGCCGCGGAATGCCCTTCGGCGCACAATCATACAATACAAAAAGGGAGAAGTCCAGCGTCCCTCTCCCTTTCCGCTTCAAATGGATGCGAATTCGTCTGTCTCCGGCAGTCTGAGGGGAAGTCACCCCGTCAGGCCGGTGCAGTCACTCAGTCCTCAGCGATCTGAAGAACCGCAACGCCCTTGTAGAAGCCGCACTTCTTGCAGACCTTGTGCGGGGCTTTGAGCGCACCGCAGTTGGAGCAAGTGCTCATTGCCGGCATCGCCAGCTTACTGACAGCGGAACGGCGGATATCGCGTCTCGCTTTCGAGGTTTTTCTCTTCGGTACAGCCATGTTGGCACCTCCCTTGTTGTGATTTGCGTGGATTGAAATATCGGTTCGGGGCTCATGCTTGATCGTCGTACTGCACGGTGACGGAACCGCAGCCGCAGCTGCATTCGCCGAGGTTCAGGTCCTGTCCGCAGGACGGACAAAGCCCTTTGCAGTCCGGTCTGCACAGGATTCTCGTCGGGAGTGACAGCCGCAGATCGGTCATCACAGCCTCCGCGAGATCGAGCATGGCATCCGGTGCCAGCAGATATTCGGCGTCCTGCCGGCGATCGGCAGTCTCTGTGACAATGACATGAGAGAATTGCTCCTCACACGGCACCTCCACAGGGGAAAGGCAGCGGTCACAGGTCAGCTCCGGCACCGCATGAAGCGTATATCGGAGCATCAGCACACCGGCACGGTTTTCGAGGATTCCCTCCGCAGACGGCAGCTCGCGGCATCTGAGGCCGTAGCTTTCCGTTGTTTCGGCATCCAGTGTGACCGAGATGCGGCGTGTCTCGTCCGGCCGCAGCAGAAGCTGCCGCACGGAGATCCGGTACGCCTGTTCCGGCGACGGAGTCTGCATGGAGAATGACCTGCCTTTCAGAAACGGCATTTTTCACGCATAGCATTACTGAATGATTATACCAAAAACGCCGCGATTTGTCAATCAGTCGCGGAAAAAGATAGGCATTTCCGCTAAATTTCCGTTTAGTCTGCCTGCGGAATCAGGTATTTGAGTACAGACTCCGGCAGCAGATCGTTGTCCTCGGAAACGGTGAAGATCATGTGAACCTCGTCACCGGTCAGAATGTCGAGCTTTTCGAGCAGTGCGCCGAGCTCGTCATAGTTTCTGCCGCCGATCTTCAGGATGCCGTCCACGAACACCTCTTTGATGTCATAGTTGCCGGCGAGCACGCCCGCAACAAAGCCGTAGAACATATCGAAGCCGCTGATGCTGTAACGCTCCGCATCGACGAGACGGACCTTGTGATTGACACTGTAGGTGAGCTTCATGCACTTTTCGATGCAGATGATATCACCGTTCGTTGCCTTGACGGCGTCGTCGATCATGCCGAGCAAAATCTTCGTCTTGCCGGAGCCTCTTTTACCTGTAATTACCTGGATCATAGTAATTCTCCCTTCGTTTACGGTTTTGCGGCAGATTAGCTGAGCTTTGCTTCCAGCGCAGCCTTCATGTCCTCGTAGCCGGGCTTGCCGAGCAGTGCGAACATATTCTTCTTGTAGCTTTCAACGCCGGGCTGGTTGAACGGGTTGACGCCCAGCATATAGCCCGAAACGGCACAGGCCTTCTCGAAGAAGTAGATGAGCCGTCCGAGGGTTTCCTCAGAGGTGTCGTCAAGCTCAAGAACGATGTTCGGCACGCCGCCCTCGGTATGTGCGAGGATGGTGCCTTCCAGTGCGCGGCGGTTGACCACGCTCATATTCTGACCGGTCAGGAAGTTCAGACCGTCCGCATTCTCTGCATCCGCGTTGAGGAAGAGGTCCTGCTTCGGAGTCTTGATGTCGATGACCGTTTCAAAGAGCAGTCTTGCGCCGTCCTGGATGTACTGACCCATCGAGTGCAGATCGGTCGAGAAGATGGCGGAGGACGGGAACAGGCCCTTGTTGTCCTTGCCCTCGGACTCGCCGAAGAGCTGCTTGTACCACTCGTTCATCATTGCGAAGGACGGGTCATAGCTGACGACCATCTCGACGGCCTTGCCCTTGCGGTAGAAGATATTGCGCAAAGCGGCGTACTGATAGCAGTCATTCTCCGCAAACGGAGCGGTATAAGCTTCCTGTGCGGCTTTCGCGCCCGCCATGAGCTTTTCGATGTCGCAGCCGGCGGCAGCGATCGGCAGCAGGCCGACAGCAGTCAGCACAGAAAAACGCCCGCCGACATCGTCCGGAATCACAAAGCTCTCATAGCCCTCTGCATCCGCGAGGTTTTTCAGCGTACCGCGCGCCTTGTCCGTCGTGCAGTAAATGCGCTTTTTCGCCTCCTCCTTGCCGTACTTGTCCTCCAGCAGCTTTTTGAAGATGCGGAAGGCCAGTGCCGGCTCGGTCGTGGTGCCGGACTTCGAGATGACATTGACAGCCAGCTCTCTGCCCTCACAGATGGAAAGCACCTCGTTCAGATAGGTCGGGGAGATATTGTTTCCGACATAGTAAATGTCAGGGGTGTCCTTTTTCATGTTATTGTAAAACGGAGACTTCAGGAACTCGATTGCAGCACGCGCACCGAGATACGAGCCGCCGATGCCGATCACAATCAGCACATCCGCCTGCGCCTGAATGCGCTTTGCCGCCGCCTGAATGCGTGCAAACTCCGCTTTGTCATAATCCGTCGGCAGGGTAAGCCAGCCGAGGAAATCGCTGCCGGGACCTGTCTTGTCATGCAGCACCTTCGCCGCAGTCTCCGTCTGTGCGGCAATCGCCGTCAGCTCCTCTGCGCCGAGAAAGCCCGTAAGATAGCTTTTATTCAGCTTCAAGGCCATGTTGATACATCCTCCACACTCTCTGTATTTCCGCAGCGGACCAATCCTCTCATGCGGTTCCGCGGCGGGCATCCGTGCTGCCGTCCGCTTCCGGAGACGGCGACACTTATACACTTATATTTTACTATGTTTTGCCTCAGATTGCAAGAGCTTTCCTCTTTTTCGGTATATCGCCCAAATTTCAGCCTCTTATTTGAACATATTCGCCAAAAGAATTCCGGCGGAATCCCAGAATCCGCGAACCGGCACACTGTCCGCAGCACGCAGCGGAACCTCATATAAGTAAGTGTCGCCGCAGTAAAAAGCGGCCGTGCCAAGGACATCGCCGCGCAGGACCGGAGCCTCGGCATACGCCGGCAGAATGACCGTGCAGGTGATCTCGCAGCCGTTTTTCGCAGCGATTGCGCGCAGACCGTCCGGCTCGGCGATGACGGCGCGGGACAGCCCGCCGGTCACGCGGACGGGGCGGAGAAATTCCGCCGCAAAGTCGGGCGTCGTGACATGATAGCCCGAAAAGCCCGCCCGAAGGAGCTTTTTGCAGGCCGCCCCGCACTGCTCCGCGTCCGATGCCCCCAGCACCGCCGCCAGAAAGG
Organism: Oscillospiraceae bacterium; assembly: GCA_024695445.1. Classification (GTDB taxonomy): domain Bacteria; phylum Bacillota; class Clostridia; order Oscillospirales; family Ruminococcaceae; genus Firm-04. Next base: position 7,005 of record JAILIG010000092.1, on the reverse strand, counting down.
TGACGCCGCCGCGGGACGCCGCTGCCGTCAGCGTGCAGCCGGATGCCGCTCCGTGGCCGGCCTTCAGTCCCAGTGTGCCGTCAAATCCGCGCAGCAGCGGATTTTCCGAGACAAGCTCGGTCTTTCCGCCGCGCAGAAATGCCCGCCGTGTCCGGAACATTTCCGCGAGGAAATCATACCGCAGCAGCTCCCGCCCGATCAGGCAGAGCCCGCGTGCCGTACAGCGGCTCTCCGCAGAGAGGCCGGTCGCGTCGGCAAAGACCGTGCCGGTGAGCCCCATGTCCGCCGCTGCCGCATTCATCTCCCGGACGAACGCCGCTTCCGTGCCGGACACCGCACAGGCCAGCGCAAAGGCTGCATCGTTCGCGTTCCCGATGATGACGCCGCGCAGCAGATCTGCGGCGGTCATCCGTTCGCCGGCCGTCAGCCAGATGACAGCGCCGCCCTGCTCCTGTGCCGCGGCGGGCGCGGGGATCTCGGTATCCGGCGTCAGCCGGCCGGCGGCCACGGCACGAGCAGTCAGCAGCACGGTCATGAGCTTGACCTGACTGCCGGCCGGCACCGGCAGATCACACTGCTCCCCGCCGATGCACATTCCGGTCTCCGCCTCGACCAGCGCCGAGACCGCCGCGGACGGTTCCGCCGCAAGAACGGTCTGCCGGAGCAGCCCCGCACAGCAGAGCAGTCCGGCCAGAACAAGACAGCAAAGGCGTTTCAAAAAGCATTCCCCCTTTTTCCACAGCGTATGCGGGCGCGGTCCGGCGCTATGCAAAAAAAATCCCCTCCTGCACGGAGGGGGAAACAAGTTGAAACATGGAGGATGATTCATCACGATGAGTGGTTAAAATCCGGAAAACCGGCCGGTTAATCGGCGGTATTTCCGCTCTGGCTGCTGCCGCCCTGACTTGCGGAAGCACCCTTTACAGCGTCGCTGATGTCAAGCAGGAGCGAAGAATCGCTTCCGCTGACCTTCGGGACCTGACCGTCCCACTTCTCCAGCATCTTGTTCTGGAGCACCAGACCGGTCAGAGAATCGTTGAGGAGCTGGTTGGCATCCGCCTGCGCCTGTGCCTTTGCGAGAATTGCCTCAGCCTCCGCCTTTGCGGCGATGACCTTCTTTTCCGCCTCGGTATTGGCGATGACCTTTGCCTGCTCCTGTTCGGTGCGCGTTTTGAGCAGATTCTGCTCGGCGACCTGCTTCTGCTCGATCGCAGCGTTGAATTCGGACGAGAAATCGAAGTTGACGATGTTAAATTTCTCGACCTGCACGCCGTATTCCTCGACCTTCGCGCTGAGCTGATCCTTGATCTGCTCACCGACGGCGCTGCGCTCGGTAATCAGTTCTTCGGCGGTGTAGCGGGCGGTGACGGACTTGACGCTCTCCTGCACAGCGGGCGTCAGGACGACGGCCTGATAGTCGCTGCCGATGTTCTGATAGATGTTCGCAGACTTCGCGGACTGGATGCGGTAGTTCACCGCAATCGTGCTGCTGACGGTCTGGAGGTCACGCGAAACGGCCGGCGCATCAATCTCATACACCTGAATCTGGTTGCTGACATTGATGACATCCTGCACGAACGGCACCTTGAAGTGGAAGCCCTCGCTCAGTGTCTTTTCGCTGACCTTGCCGAGCGTGACGATGACGCCCGTGTGACCTGCCGGAACCGATGCTGTTGCGGACAGCAGGATGACCAGTGCAGTAGCCGCTGCTGCGATGCCGGCTGCGACCTTGCCGGCCGCGCCTTTCTTTTTGAGTGTATAAGTTTCTGCCATGATTAGCTCCTTTCTGCCGCGCTGCACGGATTGCAGCGGACGCGGGCCTCCGCCCGACAGTCTTATCATACCAGATTCCGCGGGGTTTCGCAACGCGCAGGAAAACCGGATTCAAAACAGAAAATGAATTTTCATATGGTTTTCTTCAAATTGCTCACGGAATCTCTGTTTTTCAATACAGATCATTTTTCGCGTTTTTCGGCGGAATCGCGCATGAAAAGTTCCGGTTTTTCTGCAAAATCCGCACAAAACAGCCCGTCTTCCGTATTTTGCTCATTTTTTTGATTTTTAACGGTGTCCGCGGGGGACATGATGACAGCCGCAGCCGCATATACTGATACCGGCGGCGCGGGCATTTCCGCGCAAATTCCGCGGAAGGGAAGGGATTCCGAATGAACATCCGGCGTATGCTCCGCAGCACGGCAGCCGTCGCTGCCCTCTTGCTCGTCCTCTGTCTCTGCGCACCGGCTCCGGTCCGCGCAGAGGAAGCGCCGCCGGCGGTTTCTGCAAAGGCTGCGGTCCTGATGGACGCGCAGACCGGCCAGCTGCTCTTTGCGCAGAACCCCGACGAGAAACGCCCGATGGCCAGCACGACCAAAATCATGACCGTGCTGCTGACGCTGGAAAGCGGCGGGCTGGACGACAGCTTCGTTGTCGATTCAGAGGCCATCCGCGTAGAGGGCTCCTCGATGGGGCTGAAGGAGGGCGATGTCGTCACAAAGCGCGTGCTCTGCGCCGGAATGCTCCTGCCCTCCGGCAACGATGCCGCAAACGCAGCCGCCGTTGCAGTGGCCGGCAGTATCCCGGCCTTTCTCGAGCGGATGAACGCCCGCGCCGCCGGGATCGGCATGACACGCACCTGCTTTGCCTCCCCCTCCGGGCTGGACGCCGCGGGACACGGCGCCTCTGCACACGACATGGCGCTGCTTGCGCGTGAAGCGCTCCGCAATCCGGACTTTGCGGAGCTGTGCCGGCAGCCGAAGATGACGGTTTCGTTCGGCAGCCCGCCCTACCCGCGTACTCTTTATAATACAAACAAGCTCCTCACCCGCGACAGCAGCATCATCGGCGTCAAGACCGGCTTCACCGATGCCGCGGGGCGCTGTCTGGTCAGCGCCTGCGAGCGAAAGGGCCGCCGCCTGATCTGCGTCACGCTCTTTGACCGGAACGACTGGGCCGACCACCTCGCGCTCTACGATTACGGCTTTGCCGGCGCCTCGGATTTCACCGTTCCGCTGCCCGATTCTCTGGAAATTCCGGCCGAGGGCGGGGCTGAATCCGTCATTTCGCTCCGTGTCAGGGCGCCGCTGACGCTCACTGCATGGAAAAATGTCCAGCCGGTATATATTGAATCTATTATTACACCCCCGTTCCTGACCGCGCCGGTCGCGGAAGGAACCGCTGTCGGGGCACTTGTTTACCGTGCTGAAAACGGCATGGAAATCGCGCGTTTACAGCTTTTTTCGGCATCGGATTACCCCTGTGAAAAGGTGCCGGAAGCGCACGGTTTTTCCGCATTTTTGCAGCGGCTCCGCCGCCGGATTTTCGGCAGATGATAACAAATAGTATATTTTCCGTCGTTTTATACAAAGCAAAAGGCCTCAATCTGTGGATATCGCTGATTTTCACAAAAATGAAGAAAAACGCTTGACGCCCGCAGTGAATCCTGCTATAATAAAACCATGGCGAGTGTTTCAGCAAATAATGTATAACCGGCATCCGAAACTAATCCTTTCCTCTTCCATAACGCTGACACTGATATAAAGTAATTATAACGCCCTCTCGCATACCCGAACACAAAACCGGCTTTCTCTTATGAGGAAGCCGGTTTTGTGTATTTCAGGATTCGAGCTGCCTGCCCAGAAACTGGGATGCGGCGCTCAGCAGAGAGGTTTGCAGGTCGGTCGGCGCAGAGGCCTTCGCGGGATCGGCACTGTCCAGAAACGCCACGGCACCGGTGACATCGCCCGCCGTCAGAATCGGCAGGCAGGCAAACGCCGTGCGGCTGAGCCCTTCCACCGGCCGCAGATGCGGCGACTGTGCGTCCTTCGCCTGATAGGGGCGGCGCGCCTCCATCAGCTCCTCCAGATCCTGTGAAATGCGGCGCTCGTGGAACTCGCGCTTCTGCGTGCCGGAAACCGCAACGACATGGTCCCGGTCAAAGACCAGCACGGGGCAGCCCGCCAGCCGCTGCATGATATCCGCGACCTGTGCCGCGTTTTCGCTCATCTCTCCGAGCGCGGAATATTTCCGGAACACGACCTCTCCGTCCGCACTCGTGTAAATTTCAAGGGGGTCTCCATCTCGCAGTCGCATCGTTCTGCGTATTTCTTTCGGGATTACTACCCGTCCTAAATCGTCGATTCTGCGTACAATACCTGTTGCTTTCATGATATCCTCCTAGTTTCAATTTTGATGAATTGGAAAGCATAGAGGTATTGTTTGCCGATTGCGGGAGAATATGCAGGTGACAGATTTTTCTATGTAAGCAAAAAATACTGATAAGATCATGAATAGAAATGACAAAAGCAAGGCACTCTGTATCATACGGGATGCCTTGCTTTTGTAAAGTACTCATCACGGTTTATCATTCAGATATCTTTGCAGGTCACCGAGTTTTGTTTCCGCATCACTGCACCCCAGAAAATACAATTCTGCGAGCTTATTCAAATCGCCTTCGAGCAGCGGTACTGTTACCGGCTTAGACGGCGCAATAATAAACACCTCGCCGTTCGCAGCGTTCTCTTCGAGAGAATCCACAGTCATGTTGAACTGTGTATTCGCTGCTTCCATGCTTTCCAGCAGATGCGGATAGTTCCTGTATATCATGCCAGCCATTTTTGAAACTCCGGGCTTTCTGCGAAATGAAAGTTCATTGGTCAGTACAACGATCTTCTTTTCTTCTCCCGATCTTTCCGCCCAGCCAAACGGTATTTTTTCAGCACAGCCGCCGTCAAGATACGGAACACCGTTTATCATCACCGGCCTGGAAACATACGGCAGCGAAGCAGATGCCCGGATTGCTTTGGAAAGAATACAGTTTCCTTTTTCAAAGTATTTTATTTTTCCTGTCAGAATATTTGTTGCGGAAACAATCATGCGCCGCGATGGGTCGTTCAGCCTTTTTTTTATCGACCGGCATTTCCTTCAGCATATTCTTGAAATAATAGGAAAATCCTGTCACTCCTCCGTCACGGATCAGCGGACCGATCCCGCAGTAATTGGGATCGTGGCGATGCATCAGGTTGACTCTTGCGCCCCATCCGATCTGACCGGACATATACCCGATCGCCGCCATAGCGCCTGCCGAACAGCCAACAACAGCAGAGAGATTGATGTCATTCTGCATAAGGCAGTCGATCACACCGAGCGTGTAAAACCCCTTCCAGCCTCCTCCCTGCAAAACAAGACAACCTTTTGTGATTTTTTCGCTTGCTCTTCCAGAAGGAAATTGCTCCAGATGTATGTGCTGATTGTGTATCATATTCCTTGCCTTTCACTTGTTTGCATAGAGTACCGTATTGCTCTGTAAAAGTCATTCTTCCTCAGTGAACAGTCCCGATGATACTGCTGCTAACCCGTTTGATTGCGACAATCCCGCCGTTCAGGGTTTCTTTGGATGCAACTGTCTTATCGGCAAGGCACAGTATGATGCTTTCCCTGTGATGCGGAATCCGCAGAATATTCATCGGGAACATATGGCAGCGGATCATTTCGGCTTCGATCGGATTAATCTGAAAATCACGCTCGGCATTGCCCAAAGCTGTCTTTGCATGGGTAAATCCGTGCGGACGGTGTTCTTTCGGCCTGGAATGCCAGTCATACAAAAAGTAATCATGCAGCAATGCGCCGCGAATCAGTGAACGCCGGTCAACTGCAATATCAAACTGATCGGCGATACGCAGGCATTCGACCGTCACAGCAACCGAGTGCTCATACACACTGGTATCCATTCACGAAATGTGTTCATATCCATCACTTCCTGACTCATCATAACATGCTAACCTCAAGTAAACCTCAACGGAACCTCAATGATTGTTGAGGTTCCGTTGAGGAAGTGTTGAGGTTAATATGCTATCATGATATGGAATGTGTAAGCTTTGATATGATATTCGCAATCGGGATATGCGCCCGGAGGTACTGCAGCATGGAAAACAAACATAAGCATCAAATATTCACAATACCGATTTTTCTCAGTCTGTTCCGGATTATTCTGATTCCTGCTATGGTTTATCTTTATACCATAAAGCAGCAATATATCCTGGTAACGGTGCTGTATGCTGTATCCGGCATCACAGATATTCTTGACGGATTCATTGCAAGAAAAACTGAGACTGTCACAGATGTCGGGAAAGTGTTGGATCCTGTTGCAGACAAGCTGACACAGGGGGCGCTGATGATCTGTCTGCTCTACAGATACCCGCTCATGTGGCTTCTGCTGATCGGTTTTATCCTCACGGAAGTCCTGATCGGTATTCTGGGGCTGATTGCAATCAAACGCACGAAAACTGTCATCAGTGCGCAGTGGTACGGGAAAGCTGCGACTGTTACGATGTTTCTTTGCGTGACGCTCCTGATCCTGTTTCCGCAGATGCCGCTGATTCTCGCAAATATCCCGATTCTGGTTTGTCTGCTTGCCGTGATCAATGCCTGCATTCTGTACGGGTATTATTACATTTATATTATTTCTCAGGGAAAGGAACAAAAAACAGAAAGAGACGGCAGAAAGGGATGATGCTAAGTTGTTTCGGAAGCGAAAAACACTTTCAAATTGTGCCAAAGCGCCTTGAATACCGCAGTATCCGGATGCTATTCATTGTGTTATTTTCGTGAAATTTTCGGTTTCCTCTTGACAAATCTATTTATATTTGATACAATATAATTGCGTAAGAGATATGTGAGGAGGAATATTGTATGGATTATGATTATCATGAAGCAATGAAGCTGGACAATCAGCTTTGTTTCCCGGTCTATGCTGCATCCAGAGTGATCACATCGCTCTACACGCCGTATCTGAAACCGCTCGGGCTGACATATACACAATATATTCTGTTTCTGGTGCTGTGGGAGAAGGACGGGCTGACCGTCGGAGAAATCTGCAAGCGCCTGATGCTCGACAGCGGCACGCTCTCCCCGATCCTCAAAAAACTGCGCGATCAGGGATATATTCAAAAGCAGCAGAGCACGTCCGACGAGCGCTCGTTTATCATTACACTGACCGACAAGGGCAGA
>JAILIG010000074.1 GCA_024695445.1 Oscillospiraceae bacterium | reverse complement strand
TGCGCCTTCGCCTTTGCAGCCTCTTTGCACAGGCCGAAGGAATCGCCGATAAAGTCCGCGACCTCCCAGATGTCGTGCGACTGATAGGCGTGTACCAGAATCAGAATATCGCGTTCTTTTTTGAGCCGCAGGATCTCCTGCTGCATTTCATAGGTTGTCATATGCAAAACCACCTTTTTTCCGTGAAATCGGGGGGCCGGACCGTTCACCTTGCCGAACCGGCAGGGTCGCCGACCGATGTGACCGCCTGATAGCCCGCCGACGCGATCCGGCGCTCCAGACAGCCGCGACACTCCGCAGCCTCCTCGCCCGTGCAGATTTTGTTCTCATACAGCGAATACAGCTTCCGTACCCGCACCGGCGACAGATTCGGCATCACCACATTGGCGCCCGCTTTCAGCGCCAGCTCACGGCCGTCCGGCGCCACTGTCCCGAACGCCGTCGTCGCGGGAATCAGTGCCTTCGGGAACAGCAGACGCAGCATCGAGAGGATGCGCAGACCGCGTTTCAGATCACCCGACGGCATCCCCGCAAAGGGCGTGTCCGGATGCGTCAGATACGGCCCCACCCCGATCATATCCGGGCAGAGCTGCTGCAAAAACCGGATGTCACGGAGCAGACATTCCGGCGTCTGATACGGCGAACCGATCATAAAGCCGCTCCCGACCTGATAGCCGATCTCCTTTAAGTCAAACAGACAGCGCTTGCGGTTTTCAAGCGACATCGAAGCGGGATGCAGTCTGCCGTAATGCGCTGCATCGGCGGTCTCATGCCGCAGCAGATACCGTCGCGCACCGGCGTCAAAATACGCCTGATAGCTCTCTCTCGGCTTTTCCCCGACCGAGAGTGTCACGGCACAGTCCGGGTGCTCCCGGTGCAGCGCCGACACGATCTCACAAAGGCGCTCGTCCGTATAATACGGATCCTCGCCGCCCTGTAAGACGAAGGTGCGGTAACCGAGGCGGTAGCCCTCCGCCGCACAGTCTAAAATCTCGTCTGCGGTCAGCCGGTAGCGCTGCGCACGGGTGTTCCCGTGCCGGATGCCGCAGTAATAGCAGTCGTTTTTGCAGTAATTGGTAAACTCAATCAGGCCGCGCAGATAGACGGCATCGCCGTACCATGTCCGCCGGACGGCATCTGCCGCCTCATAGAGCGCGGTATCGTCCTGCGGCTCCTCCGACAGCAGCCGGAGCAGCAGGCCGTCGTCCGCATCCTGCCGCAGCCGCAGAAATTCTGAAACGGAATTCTGCACGGCGGATCACTTCCCTTCGGCGGCAAGCCACTGCTTCCAGACCGCGGACGCCTCGCCGACGGTCGCACGCTGTCCGTCGCGCACAACCGGCGTGCGGATCAGTGACGGATCTTCGAGCAGCTTTTCCGCCTGCGCGTCCGGCAGCAGATAGGAAACAAGGGCGGCGTCCGGATGCTTTTCGTCCAGAAGCTGTCCGATGCCGCCGACCGCCCGGATGACCGATTCCAGCTCGCGGCGGCTCATGCCCTTCTGCGGCAGGTCGATCATCTGGAAGCGGATGCCGCGCTCCTTGAAAAAGCGCTGCGCCTTCTTCGTTTCAAAGCATTTGGATTTGCCGAAAATCTGGATATTCAGCGTCAACGCCCCCTCAGTTCAGCGCCTGCCCGATTTTCGTATCGGGATAATACCGCGCATAAAGCTCCAAAATTTCTTTGACCATGTACTTGGCATTCTTGCCGCCCTCGATCATCGCGCAGAAGGCGATTTCGGGATCCTCCGCCGGTGCAAAGCCGATGACAAAGGAGTCCGTGCCGCGGGGAGACTGCGGCGTACCGGTCTTGATGGCCGCCTGAATGCCAATATGGTTCAGGTCATACTGCGCGGGCATCTGCGTTTTTGCCGCGCCGATCATACCCTGTCTGACGGTGTCGAACACGCCGTCGTAATGCTGCTCGATCCGCTCTGCGACAACCGGCTCTGTCTCGGACAGGCACTCGTTCATTGCGTGATCCCAGTAAGCCTCGACCAGATGCGGCTGATAGCGCACGCCCTGATTGGCCACGGTAGACGCGACAGTCGCCATCTGCAGCGGCGTGACCTGTACCTCGGACTGTCCGATGGCCGCCTGCAGCAGGTTTCCGATATACCACGGAATGCCGAGCTTTTCATAGGTCTCCGGGCAGGCGAGATAGCCGCCGCTGTCGCCGGATTCCAGCCCAAGCGGGCTGCCGAGCCCGAACATCGTTTCATATTCGAGCAGACGGTCCAGTCCCAGACGCTGCGCCAGCTCGTAGAAATAGATATTGCACGAAACCGTCAGCGCCTGCGAAACCGCGATGCTGTGATGCTCGCCGGTGCAGTGAACGGTCTGGTCGATGAACTTGTACGACTGGCCGCAGTAGAACGAGGTGTTCTTCGTGACGACGCCGGTGTTGAGTCCCGCCGTCGCGGTGATGGTCTTAAAGGTCGAGCCGGGACGGTACAGACCGTCCGTGGCGCGGTTGACCAGCGGCGTATCGGCACGCGATGCGACCTCGCTGTAATCCTCCAGCAGCTCCGAAAGGTCATAGGTCGGCAGCGTCGCCATGCCGCGGACGGCGTTGTCCTTCGTGTCCAGCACGACAATCGCGCCGCAGTTCGCCTTCCGGCACTCGCGGTCGGTGGCGCGCAGATGCGCGGTGAAATCTGACAACACGGCCTGAAGCCCCGTCTGAAAATCGCTGTTGACCGTGAGCTGGACGGTCTTTCCGCCGACCGGCTCCGCCGCGACGCGCACCGAGCTGACATCGCCGTCCGTGACGGTGATCTCGCGCCGGCCGTTCGTGCCGCGCAGCTCGGATTCGAGCGCCAGCTCCAGACCGGTCTTGCCAACCAGATCGGAAAGCGCATAGTCCGTGTGGCCGTTTTCCTTCAGCCGGTCAAACTCCTCGCGGGAATAGATCGGCCCCATGTAGCCGATCTCATGCGGCAGCACTTTGCCGTTGACAACATCGCGGATCGCCTCCTCGACGATGTTGACGCCGCGCAGTCTGACGCGCAGCTCCTTGATGCGGGCAACGGTCTCGATGCTGACATCGCGCGAAAGGTAAAAGACATTCGACATGGAGAAATTTCTGAGCAGCATCTCGTAGCGGATGCCCGCGACAATGCGCTGCTCCTCCGCCGTATAGTCCGCGGAAATCTCATAATCGGAAATCAGCTTGTCGATGCAGTTTTCCGCGGTCGCATAGCTGTTCAGATGCAGGATCTCCCGCATGGACGCGACATCGCTCTCGCGTCCCTCCTCAAAGGCATAGGGCAGCGTGCGGGAAACCGGCATCGTGTCGCTGACGGCATAGTCTGCCTCCTGCAGCAGGCGCACCGTCTGCAGCAGCACGGCATTGCCCTCGGCGTGGTCAGCCGGGAAATACGCCTTCTCGACGATGACATGATACCCGATGGTATTGGAAATGATCGGCTTGCCCGTCGTATCGACGATATCGCCGCGTGTCGCAGGGATGACCTGTCCGTACACCGCCTGATTGGCTGGCCGCACGACCGTATTTTCCTCCGCACCGGCAATTTGCAGCAGCATCAGCCGCCAGACGGCAAGCGAAGCCGCTGCAAGCACCAGCACGATCAAAAAGCTGTTTCGGATCAGCTCCGAGAGCTGCCGGAAAAATTCTTTCATAGGCGTTTATCTGCTTTCTGGAATGGCAGCGCCCGGCATAAGGCCGGACGGCACACGGTCACACGCCGCCGAACCGGTCGGAGAGGGTGATTTCCGTGTAATCTGCGGTAAAATGCTCGGCACTGTCGAGCCGGACGGACTTCTGCTCGCCGGTCTGCATATTCTTGAGCCGGCCGGTGCCTTCAGACAGCTCATTTGAGCCCAGCACGACCAGATAGCGCGCACCGAGCTTGTTTGCATACTTCATCTGCGCCTTGAAGCTGCGTCCCGCAAGGTCAAACTCTGCGCGGACACCGAGCGTGCGCAGGGCGTTCGCATAGCGGAAGGCGGCGGGGCGTGCGGCATCGTCCATCGGGGCAAGATAGACATCGCAGACGGACGGCTCCAGGAATTCACAGCCCTGCTGCTCCATCGTCAGAATCAGGCGTTCGAGGCCCATGCCGAAGCCGAGCGCCGGAACGGACTGTCCGCCGAGCTGCTCG
>JAILIG010000011.1 GCA_024695445.1 Oscillospiraceae bacterium | reverse complement strand
TGACAATATTGACGACTTCCTGCTCGATGTCCCGATCACGGGCGCTGCACCGGACGATGCCGAGGTCAATCAGCTCGCGGAATCCCCGCAGAGCGGCGTCACTGGCTACAACATGAGCGAGGACGAGGAGGCCGACCTTGCGCGGCTCGTCGCGGATGCGGAAAAAGAGCCTGCTGAGGGCGCAAACCGGCTGCCGTGGATGACCGACGGCGAGGATGACGAGCACCGTCCCGCGGGCGACCCCGATGCCGGCGTCTACGATGAGGAGCCGGAGATCCCGTATGTCGCGCCGCCGCTGACCTTGCTCAAGCGCGCCGACAACTCGGCGAACGATGCGGAGAAATCCGCGGAGCTGCGGGAAAAAGCCGGTCAGCTGGTCGAGACGCTGGCGAGCTTCGGCGTGTCCATGCGCATTACCGGCATCCGCAGAGGCCCCTCGGTCACGCGCTATGAAATCCAGCCCGCAGCCGGCGTCAAAATCTCGAAAATCACCGCACTTGCGGACGATATCGGCCTGAACCTCGGCGGTAAATCCGTCCGTATCGAGGCGCCGATCCCCGGCAAGCCCGCGGTCGGCGTCGAGGTCCCGAACAACACCAAGGACATGGTCTCGCTGCGTGAAATCCTCGAATCTGCTGAATTTCAGGATTCCGAGAGCCGCCTGACCTTCGCCGTCGGCAAGGACATCGACGGCAATGTGATTTTGGGCGATATTGCCAAGATGCCGCATATGATTATCGCCGGAACGACCGGCTCCGGTAAGTCCGTCTGCACGAACTCGATCATCATGAGCATTCTCTATCATGCGTCGCCCGACGAGGTCCGCATGGTGCTGATTGACCCGAAGGTCGTCGAATTTCAGCCGTATGACGGCATTCCGCACCTGCTGATTCCCGTCGTCACAAACCCGCAGAAGGCTGCCGGTGCGCTGAACTGGGCAGTGCTGGAAATGGAGAAGCGCTATGCGCTCTGTGCGCAGTACGGCGTCCGCGATCTGCGCGGTTATAATTTAGTTGCGGACAAGAATCCGGAGCTGAAGCGCCTGCCGCAGATCCTCATTATCATTGACGAGTTTGCCGACCTGATGATGACCGCCGGCAAGGAGGTCGAGGCGTCGGTCGTGCGCATCGCACAGAAGGCGCGTGCAGCGGGCATTCATCTCGTCATCGCCACGCAGCGCCCGACGGTCGATGTCATCACGGGCCTGATCAAATCGAATGTGCCGAGCCGCATCGGTATGAGCGTCAAATCGGCACAGGATTCGCGCATCATCCTCGACTGCTCCGGCGCGGAGACGCTGCTCGGAAACGGCGACCTGCTGTTCTTCCCCAACGGCGCCAGAGAGCCGCGGCGTGTGCAGGGCTGCTTCACCTCGGACAGCGAGGTTGAGGCGGTGACCTCGTTCCTCAAGTCGAACGGCGCGTCGGTCTATGATGCCGAAATTATGGATGCCGTCGAGCAGAATGCCCCGCAGAACAAGCTCGACAAGTCGGATGACGACACGGGCGAGATGACCGGCGACGAAGCGCTGATTGTCAAAGCGGCGGAGCTCGCGGTGGATGCGGGACAGCTCTCGACGACCGCGCTGCAGCGCCGTCTGAAGCTGGGATACGCCAAGGCCGCCCGCATCGTGGACGAGCTGGAGGAACGCAATATCATCGGGCCGTCGGAGGGTGCCAAGCCCCGCCGCGTGCTGATGTCCCCGCAGGAGCTGACCGAGTGGAAGCTCCGCCTCGCCTCCAAGGGCGGACATATTGACTCAAGCGGTATGTAATACCTCTAAGAGAGTTAGGAGTCAGGAGTGAGGAGTGAGGAGTTGCTGAGCGCTCTCAAAGGCTGCACGCTTACCGCAATCCATAAATGTTGCCGTGTTGCAGCGTTGCGCGGTCAGAGTGTCCAGTACCAGCTGTTTCCCTCCTTGACGCTGCGGATGTTCAGCTCGCTCTTGGCCTTGTAGAGCGTCCGCTTCCGGATGCCCTCACTGTCGGCCATGTCCATGAGCTCCTGCTGACGTATCTTCGGCTGCTCCTTCGTCAGCCATTTTTGCAGAAAATCCTTCGCCCTGAGAATCGGGCGTGCGGTTTTCTGCTCGGAATTCAGCAGCTCACTGAGGTCTGCTTCATAAGCGCCGAGCCACTGAAATATCCCGTCCTTCAGCGTGAAGGCGGCGGGCTCCGCCATTGCCGCGAGACTGTTCTTGATCTGGAAAAGGACGCGGACATCGGGATCCTTCTGATCCTTTGCAACGAGCAGGACGCTTCTGGCAGCTGCCGTCAGGTCGATGCTGCCGAGTCCGCGGTAGATGGACTTCGTGCCCTGCATCTTGTTCATGTGTCCGATCAGGACGATCGCGCAGCCGAATTCCTCGGCCATTTCCGCGAGCGCTGACATCACGGGGCGGACTTCGTTGGCACGGTGCATATCGACATCGCTGCCGAAATACGCCTGCAGCGGATCGAGCACGACCAGCACCGGACGGATCTGCTGAAGCAGTCTGACAAACCGTTTGTCGATGATCTCAAGCGGCGCTTGGTTCTCTCGGATATACATGACAAACCGGTTGTCGGCGCCTGCGGCGTCCAGACGGGGACGCACGGTATCCGAAAGACCGTCCTCCGCATTCTGGTACAGTACAAATTCCTGCTGTTTTGTCCGTTCCTTATACGGGAAATTCCACCCGCGGGACACGGCTGCCGCGAGCTCCAGCGCAAGCGTAGACTTGCCCTCTCCGGGATCACCCTGGAGAATCGTGATCTTGCCGAGCGGGATGTACGGCTCCCAGAGCCAGCGGGTTTCCTGCGGTGCAATCTGGCTGAAGAACACCACCTCTCCGCCGGTCACGGCAGACAGCTCCGCTGCCCACTCCTCAATGGTCCGCTTCTGGCTTTCTTCTGTGGTACGCATAGGTATCAGCATCCTTTCGTGATGAATTTCCGAGAGCGATGCCCTCTGTATATAGGTCCCTAACCGGCCAAAAGTTGTACGCTTCCGTGCAACTATGACAAAGCTGTAACCAAATTTCGGCAGAATTCACAATGAAGCCGGATTTTTCATACCGGATGCCGTGCGGTTTCACGGCGCATTCCGGATGCTTGCAAGACTGCATGAATCATAGATTGACAAAGCTGTGCAAACTTCTCCGTTTGTGCAGTCTTCCGACGATGATGAACGGAGGTGAACAGGATGCCCTTTCTGCCCGTAACCCCGGAGGAACTGCGGGAAAGAGGCACAGATACGCCGGATTTCGTGTATATCACCGGTGACGCCTATGTCGATCATCCGAGCTTCGGCGTGGCGATCATCTCGCGGGTACTCGAACACCGCGGCTACTCTGTGGCCATTCTGCCGCAGCCGGACTGGAAATCCGACCGCGATTTCCTGCGCTTTCCGCGTCCGCGGCTGGCCTTTCTCGTGACGGCCGGCAACATCGACAGCATGGTCGCGCACTACACCGCCGCGAAGAAGAAGCGCTCGGACGATGCCTATTCCGCGGGCAACCGCGCCGGCAAACGCCCCGACCGCGCCGTCACCGTGTACTGCCAAAAGCTCCGGCAGCTCTACGGCGATGTCCCCATTCTGATCGGCGGGCTGGAAGCGTCCCTGCGCCGCTTTGCCCATTATGACTACTGGGATGACGCCGTGCGCCCGTCTGTTTTAGTTGAGTCCGGTGCCGATCTGCTGATGTTCGGCATGGGCGAGCACAGCATCGTCGAGCTGGCCGACCGTCTGGCGGCAGGGGAGCCTGTCTCACAGATCACCGATGTCCGCGGTACCTGTTATCTGACCGATCCCGCAAACACGCCGTTTGGCTGTGCGGAATGTCCGTCCTATGCGCAGGTCTGCGAGAGCCGCGAGGCCTATGCAAAAGCCGTCCGCATTCAGTATGACCAGCAGGACGAAATCTACGGCAAGCGCGTGATTCAGCGCCACGGCGACAAAATGCTCGTGCAGAACGAGCCGGCGCTCTCCCTGACCACAGAGGAGCTGGACGCGGTCTACGCGCTGCCCTATATGCGCACCTATCACCCGATGTACGAGGCGGAGGGCGGCGTGCCGGCGATCAAGGAGGTCCGCTTCTCCATTACGCATAACCGCGGCTGCTTCGGCTTCTGCAATTTCTGCTCGATCGCGCTGCATCAGGGCAGACGGGTTTCCGTGCGGTCAAAGGAATCGGTCGTCGAGGAGGCAAAGCTGCTGACGGCGCTGCCGGATTTCAAGGGCTATATCCACGATGTCGGCGGTCCGACCGCGAATTTCCGGCATCCGTCCTGCGAAAAGCAGCTCACAAAGGGGCTCTGCCGCGGAAAAAAATGTCTCGCGCCCAAGCCCTGCGGCAACCTGACCGTCGATCATCAGGAGTATCTGCAATTACTGCGGAAGCTCCGCACGCTGCCGAAGGTCAAGCGCGTGTTCATCCGCTCCGGCATCCGGTATGACTATGTCATGGCAGACCAGAATCAGGATTTCTTCCGTGAGCTCGTGCATTATCATGTGTCCGGGCAGTTAAAGGTCGCGCCGGAGCACTGTGCGCCCGGCGTGCTCGACAAAATGGGCAAGCCGCATATCGAGACCTATAAGGCCTTCCAGAAACGGTTTTATGATCTGACAAAAAGCATGAATCTGGAGCAGTATCTCGTGCCGTACCTGATGAGCAGTCATCCCGGCTCAACGATGCGGGATGCGATTCAGCTTGCGTGTTTCCTCAAGGAGGAGGGCATCCGGCCCGAGCAGGTGCAGGACTTTTACCCGACGCCCGGCACGATCTCCACGGCGATGTTCTACACGGGGCTGGATCCCTACACCATGGAGCCGGTCTATGTGCCGCGCACCCCGCAGGAAAAGGCGGAGCAGCGCGCACTGCTGCAATATTTCAAGCCGGAGAATTACGCCGTGATCCGCGCAGCGCTGCGCAAGGCGGGACGCCGTGACCTGATCGGCAGAGGGCCGCACTGTCTGGTTCCCGCAGAGGACCGCGCCGCGGAGCTCCGGAAGCCCCACCGGCATCCGGACAGCATTCCCCGCAGTGCCAAACGGCCGAGAGCGGAGAAGAAGCGGAACAAGTAAGCCGGCAGAACCATATACCGCATTCACTCTGAACTTCTGACTATCTGTATTGAGGTGATTGTATGACCATGATCGTGGATCGAATTGAGGACGATATTGCTGTGATCGAGGAGACCGATGCGACCGGCGAAATCACGATGAAGAAGCTGCCGCTCGACTGGCTCCCGGAGGATATCTGCGAAGGTGATGTGCTCTGCCGCACGAAGGAAGGCTTCTCGGTAGACCGTGCCGCGACGGAAAAAAGACGCCGCAGCGCTGCAGACAAGCTCTCGGAATTGACTGAAGATGACAGCCTGTGATGTGCTGATTGCCGGGGGCGGCGCGTCCGGCTGCTTTGCCGCAATTTATGCGGCGCGGCGCGGCAGACGGGTTCTGCTGGCGGAGGGAAACGACCGCCTGATGCGCAAGCTCTCGATCACCGGAAAGGGCCGCTGCAATGTGACCAATGACTGCGACACCGACACGCTGATGCGGAATATCCCGCGCAATCCGCGGTTTCTGTACTCGGCGTTCTCGCGCTGCACGCCCGCAGATGTCAAGGCGTTCTTCACGGGCGCGGGCGTCCCGCTCAAGGTCGAGCGCGGGCGGAGAGTGTTCCCCGTCAGTGACAAAGCGGAGGATATTGCGGCAGCAATGAAGCGCGAAATGGATGCCGCGGGCGTGAAGGTTCTGCTCCGCACGCGGGTACAGTCTCTGCTGCTCTCAGACGGGCAGTGTACGGGCGTCCGGACGGCGGACGGACAGGA
>JAILIG010000177.1 GCA_024695445.1 Oscillospiraceae bacterium | reverse complement strand
GATTCGCCATTGCCGTCACCTCCGATTCCGATAAAGCTTACACGGTCTGTGCCGTATTGAATTCCCGCAAACATCTGCGCGATATCATGTGCGGAGATATTTCTGCCGCCTAACCCGCCGATGAAATTATAGCCGGGGATTGCGATGCCCGCCTTTTGCAGCGCGGAATTGACATTGGTAAAGACCGTGCCCTCGTTTCCGAAGGAAATATCCTTTTCGAGCACGCCGAATGCCTTTGCGTTTTTCAGTGCGCCGGCAATTTCGTCATTCGGGAACGGGCGCAGATAGCGGATGCGCACAACGCCTGCTCTGATGCCCTGTTCGCGGAGCCGATCGGCGGTCTCGCGGCAGAGCCCCTCAATGCTGCCGAGCGTCACGAGGATGAAATCCGCGTCCCCGGTGCGGTAATTGTCCAGCAGACCGGAATACGCCCTGCCGAAAATTTCTGCAAACGCCGATTCTGTCTCGGTGACAGCAGTTTTTGCAGCGAGCATTCCCTGATGCGCCTTGTACTTGAAAATGTAGTTGGTATCCGGGCCCGCCGAGAACGCCAGATTCTTCGGACGGTCAAAGTCCACACGGTTCTCCGTGACATAGGGCGGCAGGAAGCGGTAAGCCTGCGCCTGCTCCGGAATTTCAACCGTTTCGTAGGTGTGCGTCAGCACAAAGCCGTCGAGGTTTACCATGACCGGTGTGGAAACGCGGTCATCCTCCGCGATGCGCCAGCTCATCAGAGCCAGATCGAGCGCCTCCTGTGCGTTTTCCGCATAGACCTGAATCCAGCCGCTGTCGAGCTGCGAGAGGCTGTCGCGCTGGTCGCCGTAGATGTTCCACGGCAGCGCGGTCGAGCGGTCGGCGTTCATCATCACGATCGGGAACCGCCCGCCGGATGCGTAATACAGACATTCCGCCATGTAAAGCAGGCCCTGCGACGAGGTTGCGGTAAAGGCTCTGGCGCCTGCCGCGCTGGCGCCGATCGCGCAGGACAGCGCGGAATGCTCCGATTCCACATGGATGAACTCCGATTTCAGGCTGCCGTCCTCGACCATTTCCGAGAGGCGTTCGACCACAATGGTCTGCGGTGTGATCGGATACGCGGAGATCACATCGGGCTTTGCCAGACGGATGCCCTCGGCAAAGGCCTCGTTTCCGGATAAAAACCGTTTGCTCATTTGTGCTCCGCCTCCGTTCCGATTGCGCCGATTTTGCAGATTTTCGCGCAGATGCCGCAGCCCTTGCAGAAATCGTAATCAATGACCGCTTTGCCGTTCTGTATCGAAATCACGCCGTCGGGACAGTACAGATAGCACTGCTCGCAGCCGACACAGCGCCCCGTGTCAATCACCGGACGGATGCTGCGCCAGCCGCTGTTGACCGATACCAGATAGCCGGCTTCAAACGCAGTTGCTTCCGGAATCTCCGCGGCGGTAAAGGTTTTCTTTTCCCTGAGATATGGCTTCATTTCTGCACCGCCTCTCTTGCGAGCTTCACTGCGCCGGTATTGCGCGCCTGAATCTTCTGCGGCATATAGTCTGTGATCGCGCTGACCGCCTGCTCTCCGGTGATGTAATCCGACAGCGCAGACACGATGCCGAGCATGACCGTATTGACCGTCGGCAGATGAAATTCCGCCGCGACGGCATCGCCGTCAAAGGAAAAGGTATCCGAAATCGGCGCTTTGGAGTTGACTATGATTCTGCCGCCCGCTTTGAGCTGCGAATGCAGTGCCGGCGTATACAGCGTGTCATCGAGCACAACGATAAAATCCGCCTGCTCCGTCTGACTGCGGTCCAGCACGGGCTTCTCATCGAGCTTGGTGAATGCCCGGACCGGTGCGCCGCGCCGTTCCGGACCGAAGGACGGAAAGCTGAGCGCATAATGCGCGCTGTTTCCGGCGGTGTATGCCGCACCGAACAGCTTTGCTGCCGTGAAGGCGCCCTGTCCGCCGCGTCCGAGCCAAAGGATCTCTTTCATACTCTCATTCTCCTGCCTGTTTGGTATGGTATTATGATACCCTGTTTCCTGCTGCCTGTCCAATACGAAAGATCAATGTCCGGCAATCGGAAAAAACTATATCACGGCCTCGATGCCCCTGATTCGCTTGCGGAGCGTTTCATACAGGACGGAGGACACGGCCGCGCCGAACACGCCCTGCACGAGATTCTCCGGAACGGACAGCAGCGCGCTCGAAAACGAGCCATACAGCACGCTGGCAAACACCGCATAGCCGGAGATCATCACGAGCTCCGCCGCGGCTGCGCCGGCAAACAGCGCGAAAAACGATTTCCGCTTCTGCGAGAGCCGCTTGAACACCAAAAAGGATACGACCGCCATGGCCGCCTTGATGATCAGCGTGGCGGGCGCGTAGACCGTGTAGCCGGAGATCAGGTCGGCGAGTGCAGAGCCGGTGCCCGCTGCCGCCGCACCGTATGCACCGCCCAGAACCCACGACGAAAGATTGACCAGTGCATCGCCGCAGTTGATATAGCCCTTTGTCGGCGACGGAATCTGAATCAGCAGCGTGGCGACGGCCGTCAGCGCCGTCAGGACACCCGTCAGCGCCAGCTTTTGAATATGCTCCTTTTTCATTGTGATGCTTCCTTTCCGTCCGGTATTCCGAGATACCGCTTCAGTTCCTCAATGTAAATGGTGCCCGCCTTGCTGCGGAGCGTCTTTTTCAGCGTGATAAAGCCGATTTCCATTGTGTCCTCATCCTCTGTTTCAAACGGCACGGCGAGATAGTCGCTGCCGTTCAGCTCCTCACAGATGATGCCGGAGCAGAGCGTATAGCCGTTCAATCCGACCATCAGATTGAGCATGGTCGCACGGTCATTCGCCTTGATTGTGCGCGGATATTCCGCGGTGCTGAGAATTTCCTCGGCATAGTAAAACGAGCTGCCCGCACCCTGCTCAAAGGACAGGCACGGATAATCTGCCAGATCTTCAAAGGTGATTTTTTTCTGCTTTGCCAGCGGATGCCCCTTCCAGAGATAGACAAACGGGCGGCATTTCGTCAGCGGCGTGAATTCCAGACCGTTTGCGCTGAGCAGCTTGGTGACTGCCTTGCGGTTGAAATCGCTCATATATAAAATGCCGATCTCGCTGCGCAGGCTTGCCACATCGCTGATGACCTCGGCGGTTTTTGTCTCACGGATCGCAAACTCATATTTTGCCGTGTCAAAGCGATTCACCATGTCCACAAACGCCTTGACCGCAAACGAATAATGCTGTGTGGACACGCCGAATTTCTTTTTGATGCTGCTTCTGGCGCTGTATTTTTCCGTCAGGATATCAAACTGCCCGACGACCTGATGCGCATACTGCAAAAACTCTGTGCCGTCATTCGTGACAGTCATGCCCCTGCCGCTGCGGTTGAAGATCCGGATGCCGGTCTCCTTTTCCAGGTCCTGCACGGAGGCCGTCAGCGAGGGCTGCGAGACATAAAGCTGCTCCGCCGCTTTGTTCATCGAGCCGGTTTCTGCGATTGTCAGCACATATTTGAGCTGCTGCAAAGTCATGTTTTCACCTCATTGTTATGCGAATAATCCGGTACTGAAATAGCGGTCGCCGCGGTCGGGGAAGACCGTGACGATATTCCCGCCGCCGATGCGCTCCGTCAGCTTCCGCACCGCAGCCATGGCCGCGCCGGAGGATGAGCCGGCAAAGATACCCTCTGTTCCTGCCAGCAGACGCGCCGCTGCAAATGCTTCATCGTCCGTCACCTTGATGACATCATCGACCAGCGACATATCCATCGTATCAGCGATGAAATCATTGCCGATGCCCTCGATGTTGTAGTCGCTGTGTTCGCCGCCGCCCATCGTCGAGCCGACCGGATCGGCCAGAATGCCCCGGATATCCGGATTGTGCTCTTTCAGATAGCGCAGAATGCCGGTATAGGTTCCGCCGCTGCCGGCGCCCGCGACAACATAGTCGATCTTTCCGTCCAGCGCTTCGTAGATCTCTCTGCCGGTCGTTTCGTAGTGGGCGAGGGGATTGCTCTGGTTTTTGAACTGTTCGAGTGAGATGGAACCCGGAATCTCCGCTTTGATTTCCTCTGCCTTTTCCACCGCACCGAGCATTCCTTTCTCACGCGGCGTGTTGATGACCTCCGCACCGAGTGCGCGCATCAGAGCCTGCTTTTCCGCGGAAAACTTGGTCGGCACAACGAAAATAATGCGGTATCCCCTGTTCAGCGCGGCAAAGGCGATGCCGAGGCCAGTGTTGCCGGCAGTCGCTTCGACGATCGTACCGCCCGGTTTGAGCAGTCCGCGCTGCTCCGCATCGTTCACCATGTAAAATCCCGTTCTGTCCTTGACGCTGCCGGACGGATTCCAAAGCTCCAGCTTTGCAAAGACATTCACGCCCTCTTTTTTTACGATATTGCCGAGGCGCACGAGCGGTGTTCTGCCAATCAGCGCCTGCATCGAATCATAATAGTTCATGTCTGTACCTCACTGTTTCGCGGATGTGATTGCCTGACTGAGATCGGCGAGGATATCCGCAATATTTTCAATGCCAGTTGACAGGCGGATCAGCCCGTCCGTGATGCCGATCTGTCTGCGGATCTCCGCCGGAATCGAAGCGTGCGTCATTGTTGCTGGGTGGCAGACCAGCGACTCCACGCCGCCGAGGCTTTCCGCAAGCATAATCAGGTGCAGATGCTCGAAAAATCTGCGGATATCGTAGCCCTCATGCAGCTCAAACGAAATCATGACGCCGCCGTTTTTCGCCTGCCTCCGGTTGATTTCATAGCCCTGCGCATCCGGCAGGCCGGGGTAATACACCGTTTTGACGGCGGGATGATGCTTCAGGAATTCCGCGGCCTTCTGCGCGTTCTCCACATGGCGGTCCATGCGGACGGCCAGCGTCTTGATGCCGCGGATCAGCAAAAACGAATCAAACGGGCCGAGCACGCCGCCGGTCGAATTCTGGATAAACGCGAGCTTCTGCGCCAGCTCCCCGCTGTTCACAACGGCAAGTCCCGCAACGACATCGCTGTGACCGCCGAGGTATTTTGTCGCGCTGTGTACGACGATATCCGCGCCGAGGGAAAGCGGCTTTTGCAGATACGGCGTCATGAAGGTGTTATCGACGATGACGAGCAGGCCGTGCCGGTGCGAAATCTCCGCAACGGCGGCAATATCCGTGACCGTCATCAGCGGATTGGCCGGGCTTTCGATGATGACCGCTTTCACATCCGCCGTGATCTGCGACTTGTATTTTGCGAGGTCGGCGGTGTCCGCGATCGTGTAGGTGATGCCGAAATGATCGAACACCTTGTCCAGCACGCGGAAGGTGCCGCCGTAGACATTGCTGGAGATCAGCACGCGGTCGCCGCTTTTCAGCAGGCTCAGCACTGCCGTGATCGCCGCCATGCCGGAGCCGAATGCAAAGCCTGCAAGTCCGCCCTCCAGCTCCGCAATCAATTTTTCGAGGGCTTCTCTGGTCGGATTGCCGGTGCGGGAATACTCGTATCCGCGCATTTTTCCGAGCCCGTCCTGCTGATAGGTCGAGGTCTGGTAGATCGGCACATTGACCGCGCCCGTGCGTTCGTCCGTGGAAATACCGCCGTGAATCAAAGCGGTCTCCGGATGTTCATAGTATCTGCTCATGTTCGTGATTCTCCTTATTCAAAATTGAAGCCTGCGGTGTAGGTTGCCGAGAGCAGGCTGACATTCTCAAATGCTTTCATGCGGTCGGTTCTTCCGTCGAAGTATTCTGTCTGCACTCTTTCCGGCGGAAGATAGGTGTCGATCTGGAAGCCAAGTGCATAGAGCGCACGCGAAACCTCGCTGTAATCGTACCCGCCGCGCATCTGCTCGCCGAGTGACGCCGTGATCTGTTCGAGCCGGGATACGCGCTCCGGAAATACGCCGGTCTTCATCGGATAATCGAATACGACCACGCTGCCCGGCACGGATAATTCCGCAATCTGGCTGAGCGTCTCCGAAAACACATCCAGCGTCAGGTAATAGGTCACGCCGAGAATGCTGAAGAATGCCGGTATCTGCGGCTGGAAGCCGGCCTTCAGAAGCTGACCGGTCATGCTTTGCCGCTCAAAATCGACCGGCACAAAATGCACATTTCTGCGGATGCACCATTCGAGCTGCCGGATGCGTCCGAGCTTATAGCGCTGCGTGTCCGGGTGGTCGATCTCGAAGATCTCAATATCCGGATTGTCATTGCGGAACAGAAAAGTGTCCGAGCCCGCGCCGCAGATCACATACTGAATCTTTCCGTATTTCGCGGCAAATTCATGCAGACGGTTCTCCGCAAAATGAATGCGCGCCAGCGGAATCGGTGCGATGTATTCCGTAATGATCTGCTCGGTATCCTCCCGCGAAAACGGGAAATTCGCGCTGCCGAAGCCGCGGCTGACAAAGTCGTACATCTCATCATATTCCGCCCTGCCTATGAGATCAAAGGCGAGGTCATCGTGATAAATCCGGTCGCTTGTGTGGATTGCGTGCCACGCTCTGGCAAAGGCGCAGAGCTTTGCGGTCACGCTTTCTCTCTCATCTACCATAAATCCTCCGGTGGACATAAAAACAGCGCAGTGTGCCCATCACACACCGCGCCGGAATCTTCATGCTGCTTGGCTTATGAGACATGAGAGGGCCGACATCGCCGCACTGCCGCGTGTGTATGAGACATTCGTATTCTGCTGGATTCTTTCATACAACACATCATATAGCACATCGTTTTCATGGCTCATCCTCCTATAACTACTATGCCTATCGGCTATGTATGTATTATAACACCGGAACTGTGAAATGTCAATAGCCGCAGCCGATATTCGGAAAACTGCACAAATTATTCCTATAATGTTTGTAGGATAACGGACGAATCAATCCCCTGCACAGGACAGCACAGGGGACTTTCTCATTTTTTCCATTTCAGCATACGCTTCTGGAATGCGTTGAACAGGAATGTCACCGCAATGACCACGATGCCGATGACCAGCAGACCGGTGATTGTGCGCGTGTAGTCGCCGAAATCGGAATAGTACTTGACATAGTAGCCCATGCCGTCGCGGGCACCGATCATCTCCGCGGAGGTCAGCAGGATGAACGAAACGCTGAGTCCTTGATTGCAGCCGAGGAAGATCTGCGGCAGTGCGGCGGGGAGAATGACCGTGAACAGCATCTCCGGCTTCGGCACATTCAGCACTTTGGCCGAATCAATGATGCGCTGATCGACATTCATGACGCCGCTCATCGTGCCGGCAAATACCGGCCAGAAGGTCGCCAGAAAAATGACGAATACCGAGGCCGACTGGAATGTCGGCAGCAGCGCAATGCCGTAGGGGATGTAAACGATCGGCGGAATGGAGCTGAAAAATTTGGAGATATAGGTTGCAGCGCCGCCGAGACGGGCATTCCAGCCGAGGAACAGTCCGAGCGGAACTGCAACGGCCGATGCGAGCACAAAGCCCTTGACGGTGATGCTGAGCGAGCTTTTGATATTGACAAGGATTTTTTCCCTGTCCTCTGCGAACTGATGCAGCACCTTGCCCGGTGCAGGGAACAGCAGCGGGTTCAGCACATTGAACTTTGCCGTTGCCAGCGACCAGACCGTCAGCAGCACGAAAATGAAGCCGACGATATCCAGCAGCAGCGAAAGGCTCTCTTTCTTTTTGATGAGAAAGCTCAGAATCAGTGTGACGGCCTCCAGTCCGACGGCAAAGGCGATCAGTGCGCCGGTATGCACATCCCGATCCGATCTGTCAGGCAAAAGCTGCACCAGCAGCAGGATCACGAACAGAAGATGCGTCACGCGGAGCAGGCGTTTTTTCCATGTCATATGACGACCTCCTCTCCGCCGATGCGGTTTGCCACATCCTGGTAAAGCAGACCGAGCAGCCGGTTCCGGAACTGCCCGTATTCCTCGGTTCTGACGAGCTCTGCGCGGTTCCGCGGACGGGCAAACGGCACCTCCACGATCTCATTGACCGTCCCCGGATGCGCCGTCAGCACGACGATCTTATCCGAGAGCAGAATCGCCTCGTCGATATCGTGCGTGACGAACACGACCGTCTTGCGGTGCTCTGCGCTGTCGCCCTCCCAGAGCGAGAGCAGCAGCTCCTGCAAAATGACGCGGTTTTTTGCGTCGATTGCGCTGAACGGTTCGTCCATCAGCAGAATGTCGGTGTTCATGGCGAGCGCACGGGCGATCGCAGCGCGCTGCTGCATACCGCCCGAAAGCTGCGAGGGATATTTCTTTCCGAATTCTGCCAGACCGACCTTGCCCAGAAACTCATCTGCAATTTGCAGGCGTTCCTTGCGGCTTAATTCATGCCGTGTCTGCTTGATGCCGAACGAAATATTGCTGCGTGTCGTCATCCACGGGAACAGCGAATAATGCTGGAACACGACACCGCGTTCCCTGCCCGTACCGTGCAGCGGCGCACCGTCGATCTCGACTGTGCCGCCTGCCGCCTGATACAGTCCCTCCAGAACGCTCAGCAGTGTGGATTTTCCGCACCCGCTCGCGCCGATCACGCTGACAAATTCACCCGCCGCGACGCCGAAGGAGACATCGTGCAGCGCATTGAACCGTTTGCCGCGTTCGGTATAGTCAACCGTCAGATTTTTGATTTCGATTTTATTCGTAGGCATTGAAATGCGCCTCCAGCGATTTGTAAATCTCATCGGAGCCTTCGGCGAGAATGCTGTCCAGAGCCGCCTTGTAGATTGCGGTATTATACAGCGGTTCAATATCGTAGTTCTCTGTATAGCCGAGCGCCACAATCGTATCCTTGAGCGTCAGCGTACCCTTTTTATCGGGATCGGGACTGGACACGCTGTAACCGCCGTAAACCTCCGTTTCGATGAATGTCTCATCAATGTCGATGTACTTCTTGACATCGGCGATCGTCTTTTCATGGTTTTCCTGCGTCAGGTGATATGCCTTGATGAAGGCGCGTTCCAGTGCGGTAAAGGTGTTCGGATTGGCCTTGACCGCCGCTGCGGACGCGACCTGACGGCAGCACGGCTGATTTTCCAGCGCCCTTTCATGTGCGCAGTAGTAGACGACCTTGTAGCCCTGCGATTTTGCGAGCGACGCATACGGCGAATACACCGATGCGGCGTCGATCTGCTGATTGGAAAGTGCCGCATAGGCGTCCTTCTGGCTGTCGAAATAGACGATGTTGACCTTGTCCTCGCCCTCGCCGATCTCAATGCCGGCATCCTTCAGCAGAATTTGCAGCTCGGCATCCTGTACGCTGTTCTTGACGGACGCGACATTTCTGCCTTTCAGAATCTCAACGCCCTGTTCATCTTTCTCCGCGAATTCGGACTTGATGACATAGCCGTGACCGTTTGTCATGGCGCCGCCGATGATCGTCACATCATGCCCCTGGCTCTGGAAGGTCAGCGTCGGCACGGAGCCGATAAACGCCACATCCAGCTTGCCGGATTCCAGACCGTTGACGAGCTCGCCGGCGCTCGAGAACTGCGTCAGCGTCACCTTTAATCCCTCGTCTGCGAAATAGCCTTCCTCTGCGGCCACAAAGGCGAGCAGATGTGCGGTCGAGTTGAGGTATCCGAGATTGAGCTCGGCTTTTTCCGGCTTGCCCGTTGAGGCATTGCCGTCCTTGCAGCAATCGGAGCTGCCGTCCTTGCAGCAGTCCTTGGTGCTGTCCGCGCCGCCGCAGCAGTCGGGAACCTCCTGCTGTACCGTGCCGGCCGCGGTGCCGGTCTGTTTGTCCGCATAGCCCGCGGACTGTGTGGAATTTCCGTTCAGCGCACCGCAGCCGGTCAGCAGCGTCAGCGATGCGAGGATTGCGGTCAGCTTTGTATATTTTTTCATAATTCAGATTCACCTTTCCTGTTTTCGGATTTCAAATGCGGATGACAGATTCGAGACATCGCATTCGCTCTGAAAACGAAAGGTAAAGGGTATTCGGGTTCATCGGTTTCACTCCCTGTGTTTGATCTGTCTATATCATAGCATACATATAGGAATTTGTCCAATACGGATTGACGATAAGCAGCTATCGGAAAAAGCTATGGCCGGTGAACGCTCAGGCAAAGCTGAGCCGCAGCAGGATGGGAATGACAATATCGCACAGAAACCCCCGCAAAAAGCACCTCACTCTTGGCATCTGTTCCTCTTGCATTTTGCGTTCGCATATGCTATAATAGATAGTAGTTTGCATATGCTAACTTAATAGGAGGTATCAATATGGAACTGAAACTCGGTGATGTTCAGACCACTGCACTCATTCCGCTTGCGGTCAAAGCGAATGAAACCTTGCGGAAAAATGCGCGCATCCGGGACCGGAAGGCAGTTGAGATCATCAAGGCACTGAACATTGACACAAAGCCTTACGACAAATTTATGTCGCACGAGGGCGTGATTGCACGAACGATCATGCTGGACCGGCAGCTGAAGGATATCATTCAAAAAGCGCCGGATACCGTGATCGTCAATGTCGGTGCAGGCTTTGACGACCGTTTTTCCAGAATGGATAACGGCAGAATCCTGTGGTTTGACCTTGACCTCCCGGATTCGATCGCGGCGAGAAAAAAAGCATTTCCGGAACGGGACCGCGTGACCATGATTGCGGGGAATGCGCTGGAGCGCGACTGGTGCAGACCGGTACAGGAAGCGCTCACCGGCAGACAATCCAGACCGGTGTTTATTGCCGAGGGCCTGTTTATGTATCTGACGCTCGATCAGATCCGTACCTTTCTGGAGGTGCTGAAGCACGGTTTCCCCGACGGCGGCATTTTAATCGCGGAGCAGAACTGCAAGGCAATGCAGAAAAGCGAAAAGCACCATGATACGGTTAAAAACACGAATGCGCATTTTCTGTCCGGTACGGATTCCGGGCAGGAAATTGCCGATCTGACAGACGGAATACAGCTTGTGGAAGAGCACAGCTTCAATGAGGAAATGAAGAAATACAGCATCCGTGCCAAGCTCTTTGCGCTGCTGCTTCCGCACATGAATGACCGCTGGGCGACATTCCGGTGGTGACAGAAAGCGGTGTGCCGGCGGTTTCTTCTGACATAAGGTTAGTCGCAACTAACTGCGAAAGGGCGTGAAAAAATGCATATTGCAATCATAACAGCCGCCGTCTGCGGCGTGCTCCTGATGGTTTTTACAGTCATCCGCAGGATCCGGCACGGCGGAAGCTGCTGCGGCGAGCATGAGGCCGCGGCCGCAAAAATCCGCGCAGCCGACCGCGATCTGTCCCATTATCCGTATCGTTATACTGCTGAGATCGAGGGCATGGTCTGTTCGCACTGCGTACGGAATGTCGAAAACGCCTTTTGCTCGGCTGACGGCATTTATGCCGCTGCCGATCTCGGCCGCAAAACTGCAAAGCTGTATGCCAAGCATCCGCTGACACGCAGAGAAGCGGCGGCCGTGCTGGACGGCACAAGCTATACACTGACTGCATTCAAGGAGGAGGAAACATGAATCTGGGCGACTTAAAAGAAAACGCAGAAGCCGTTGTCAGCGGCATTACGGGAGATGCGCGGTTCATCAGCCGCATTACATCAATTGGGCTGACACCGGGCTGCCGCGTGCAGATCATCAAGAATGACAAAAACCGTCCTGTGCTGCTGTATTCGCGGGACACGATGATCGCGGTAAACCGCAGGGAATGTGCTTACATTACCGTTACGGAGGTGAGGAAATGAGCGCTTCGATCGCACTGCTCGGGCAGCCGAATTCCGGCAAATCCACATTGTTCAATGCGCTGACGGGGCTGCGTCAGCATGTCGGAAACTGGCCGGGAAAAACCGTTGAGAAAAAGGAAGGCACCTTCACCTACAAGGGCGATACCTATTCCGTGGCCGATCTGCCGGGCTCTTACAGTATGTCCGCCAATTCGGATGAGGAAGTCATCACGCGTGATTTCATCGCGTCCGGCAAGGCAGATGTCGTCTGCATCCTGGCGGACAGCTCGCAGCTGGAGCGCAGTCTGTTCATGCTCGCGGATTATGCAGGACTTTCCGCACCGTGCTTTCTCGTGCTGAATATGGCGGATGTCGCAAAGGAGCGAGGCAAGAAGATTGACGCAAAGAAGATCGAGCAGAAGCTCGGAATCCCGGTCATGCTGTTCTCGGCGACCGATACCAAATCCTACGACGCCTTCTATGCGACGCTGGAACGCGCTCTGAGAGAAAAATCGCAGATCAATGTCTCGGCGCTGGAAGCAGAATACCGGAAAATCGACGGCTATGAGGAGATTCAGCAGCGGATTTCGGACTGCACGATTCCGGGCTATACGCCGATGTGGCTGACCGTCAAGACCTTAGAGCATGACAAGGTCGTCACGGCAAAGCTGAAAAATGCGCTGCCGGATGAAGTCATGGAGCTGATCGAGCGGCAGACAAACGGCACAGAAAGCGCGATTGCCGCCGGCGAGTGCAAATTCAGATGGATTGACAGCATCCTGAGCGGTGCAGTCACGGAAACCAAAACCAAAGCGGCGCTCGGCAGGCTCGACCGCATCTATACGCACAAATTCTGGGGCAAGCCTGCGGTTGTGCTGACAGTTCTGCTCGGACTGATCGCATCCTTTATTCCGGCGCTGCCGGTCATGGGCATCGGCTCCGGCGTGGATGCGGTGAACGGCATCATCCGTTCGTCGATGACAGATGCAGGGGTTTCGGCCTTCCTGACCGGACTGCTCTGCGATGTGCTGATTCAGTCGCTCTCGTATGTCATCAAGATGCTTGGCTTTGTGTTCGGCGTGACACTGGTATTCGGACTGCTGGAAGAAGTCGGTGTCATGGCGCGCATCTCGTATGTCTTTGACAACACCATGGGCAGGCTCGGCCTGCAGGGCAAATCGGTGATGCCGTTCCTTGTCAGCTTCGGCTGCACGATGGGCGGCGCTGCGGGAGCCAGAGTCATCGACAACTGGGGACAGAAGGTCCTGACGATCGCGCTTGCGTGGGCAGTTCCCTGCGGCGCGGCATGGGCGATCATTCCGATGCTGTCAACGGTCTTTTTCGGGGCGGGCGCATTGCTGGTGATCGCGGCACTCCTGCTTGTTATGATTCTGCATATGTGGATCACGGCAAAAATCTTCGGCAGAAAGCTCGTGAAAACCGCGGACAGATGCGGCATGATTATGGAGCTTCCGCCGTATCACAAGCCGAAGTGGGGCGCGCTGATGCGCTATGTGTTCGGCAGAACGAAGGACACATTTTTGCGTGTCGTGAAGGTCGTTCTGCTGGTCTGCGGCATCTTCTGGCTGTTGAGCTACGGCGGCAAAACAGGCGACAACAGCATCCTTGAAAGATTCGGTCTGGCGATCGAGCCGGTGACAAAATGCTTCGGTATGCCGTGGCAGCTGTTCCTGGCGTTCATTGCATCCT
Organism: Oscillospiraceae bacterium; assembly: GCA_024695445.1. Lineage (GTDB taxonomy): Bacteria > Bacillota > Clostridia > Oscillospirales > Ruminococcaceae > Firm-04. The sequence goes on along the minus strand of JAILIG010000177.1, from coordinate 8,914 downwards.
CTGTCGGAAAAGAGGGTGCGGTTGGTGTCATTTCGGCACTGTATTCCGGCGGCTCGATCGGTACGGCATTCACGGAAGCCATGGCAGGCGCATCGAGAGCCGCAAATCTCAATGAGCTGCTGCTTGCCAATGTCACGCGCCCCGAAGCGCTGGCGTTCATTTTTGCGATCACATTCAATCTGCCCTGCGTTGTGGCACTGGCCGCGACCTATCAGGAGATTCACTCGGTCAGGTGGACGGCCAGGATTGCGCTGTATTATACGGTTTCGGCGCTGCTGCTCGGCTGCATCGCCTATTATACCGGAATGCTGATCTGGTGATCGAAATGCAGAAGCTGCTGGAATTACTAAAGGACGGACACTCCCGCACCGTTGAGATGCTCGCGGCAGAGCTGCACACCTCTGCCGAGGACATCCGCCGCCGGATGGAATATCTGGAGCAGGTCGGCGCAATCAAACGGATCCCATTTTCGCAGGGAAATGGGTGCAGCGGCTGTACCGGCTGTGAGGGCGGAACCGGCTGCAGGGGCTGTATGCCGGCGGATGCAGCGCACAATATGGGCGAAATGTGGGAGGTTGTATCCGCAGAGGATCGCTGATTCCGCCGCCTGCCGTTTGCTGCCGGAAAACGGAATCAAAAAAACGGACAGCACCTCGTGAAGAAGTGCTGTCCGCAGTTTTTATACCGGCAGATCGGTCATGCTTTTCAGCCCGATCGCCAATGTCGAGGCGTTATGCAGCAAAGCGGAGGTCGCAGGCGGCAGAATGCCGGCGGCGCCGAGCAGAATCAGCCCCAGATTGAACCCGATGATCGTGCGGTAATTCCGGTGAATCCGCTTCATGAGCGCGTCACTCAGCTGCTTCAGCGAAATCAGTGCGTAAAGATCATTCGCGGAAATCGTAATATCCGCAATCTCTCTGGCAATCGCCGCGCCGGTGCTGATTGCAATTCCCGCATCGGATTCGCTGAGGGCAGGGGAGTCGTTTACGCCGTCCCCGATCATGATGACGCGGCGGCCGGCTTTTCGTTCTGCGCGGATGAATGCCGCCTTGTCCTCCGGCAGCACCTCCGAATAACAGATATCGACACCGACCTTTTCCGCTACGGATTTTGCGGTCCGCTCGTTGTCGCCGGTCATCATCACGATTTTGGACAGCCCCAGCCTGTGCAGTGTATCAATCACTGCTTTGGCTTCATCGCGCAGCGGATCTTCGATGCAGATAACTGCTGCGATTTCGCCGCCGATTGCCAGATACAGATGCGAATACTCCTTCGGCAGATGCCGGAAGATCCGCTCATCCGGCAGCCTGCAGGCTTCGTCCTCGACCACAAAATGATGACTGCCGATGACGACGCGCTCCCCGTCGATCATGCTGGAAATGCCGTGCGCGACCACATATTCGACCTTGGAATGGCGCTCCTCATGCAGCAGACCGCGCCATGCTGCTTCTGCCACAACCGCGTTTGCGATCGAATGCGGATAGTGCTCCTCCAGACACGCTGCAAGGCGCAGCATTTCCGCTTCATCGCGCCCGCCGAACGGAATGATCTGCGCGACACGCGGCTGCGAATGCGTTAGCGTGCCTGTCTTGTCAAAAACGATCGTATCCGCCTCTGCAACGGCTTCGAGGAACTTTCCGCCCTTGACCGTGATGCCGGCTTCTGCACACTGGCGCATCGCAGAGAGCACCGAGATCGGCATGGCAAGCTTCAGTGCGCACGAAAAATCGACCATGAGGATCGACACGGCCTTTGTCGCATTGCGCGTCAGCAGCCAGGTCAGCAGCGTGCCGCCCAGACACCACGGCACGAGTTTATCCGCGAGATGTGCTGCCCTGCTTTCCGCAGACGACTTCATTTGCTCCGATTCTTCGATCATTTTCACGATGCGGTCATAGCGTCCGCTGCCCGCGGTATTCTCGACCTGCACCATGCATTCCCCGTCCTCCACGACCGTTCCGGCGTAGACATACGCGCCCTCGGATTTGTGAACCGGCACGGATTCGCCGGTCATGGACGCCTGATTGACCATCGCATCGCCGGACAGCACCTTGCCGTCCAGCGGAATCATCGAGCCGGTGCGCACGATGACGCGGTCGCCCTTTTGAATCTGCGAGACCGGAACCAGAAGCTCCTGCCCGTCTTCGGTCTGCATCCAGACCTGTTCCACGCCGAGCGACATGGTTCTTGCGAGATCGTCAACCGATTTCTTATGCGTCCATTCGTCAAGAATATCGCCGATTTTCAGCAGAAACATGACACTTCCGGCCGTATTGTGATCGCCGCGCAGCATCGAAACCGTGATTGCAACGGCGTCGAGCACCTCGACTTCGAGCTTGCCGCGCATCAGACATTTCAATCCTCTGCGGAGATATTTCAGCGCTTTGAAAACGGAGATCAGACGCCGCAGCGGCAGCGGCAGCAGGAATTTATGCAGTACACGCCGCATGATCGCGGATTCCAGCTTTTCCTCGTATTCGCGGTTCAGTGCTCTGCCGGTCTGTGCCGGTACAAGCGCCTCTGCCGCTTCATCATAGCAGAAATGCGCGAGCGCAGAAAGCACGGCTTTCCGGCCGCAGCGGTAATACAGAATGACATCACAGGTACGGTCATACACCTGAACCTTGGTAATGCCGCTGACCGCCGACAGCGCATATTCGGCAATATCTGCCTGATGCAGCGTCATGTACTTCTGGCAGAAATGCACGCGGATGCGCCCCTTTGATTCATGCAGGATTTTACATTTCATAAAAATGCTCCTTAAGAAAGCAGACCGCCGGATGCGGTCTGCTTTTGGTTATTCCCCGACGGTTTCTGCTGATTCATCCGCAATGTCAGATGAATCGGCAATGACAGCTTCCGCATCGGCAGCGGCACGCTCTGCGTTGATCTCTTTTGCGTCGCTGAGAATATCATCGCAGTTTTCGCGCACGGTCGTAACGGTTTCCATGACGCTGTCCTTTGCACGCAGCACGGCAGCTGTCGCATTTGTATAGCACTTTTTCGCGTCCTGACTGCTCAGAATTTTGATACCGGCTGTGCCGAACAGCACGCCGCCCGCAAACAAACCGAGCTTTCCCCAAGGCAAACGGCTCATACAGATCACCTCTTTTTCATTCCGGAGCATATGCTCCATTTAGACCATTATAGCATACACAAGGCTTCTTTTCTACTCCGAACGGACACGGATGCGGTACGCCTTGGGCGTACATCCCATGACACTGCAAAATGCCGCGGAGAATTTGCTCGCATTGTCATATCCGCAGGCTTCGGCAATATCAATTACACGGATGTTAGGCGAGGCTAACTCGCGGGCAGCCAAAAGCATTTTTTCTCTGCGGATATGCGAAAATAACGGTGTGCCGTATACAGAGCGGTATATCAGCTTCAGCTTCGTCGGAGAAATCCCTGCACGCTGTGCAAGGAACGAAATCGTAAAATGCTCCTGTATATGCTCCATACAAAAGGAAAAAGTCTCTTCGGCAAGCTGCCGCTCAGCCGCCGTCGGTTCCGCTGCGGTACGCATTGTTTCTGTCTGCATCATTTCCATTCCTTTCCGTTGTATTCCCTGTCCGGCCGGCTGTTTTTCGTATTTGTGCAGCTTGTGATGTCTTTGATAAAAGGTTAGTCGAGGCTAACTTATTGCCGTAATGAATGGTCTTGTGCCCAAGACCATACACCATTATACCACAATTACAGACGGTTTGCAAGCCCGTTTTGCTGTTTGATGCGCTGAAATGCTCTTGATTTTTGAGCGGAAATATGGTATAATGCAGTTAGCATATGAAAACTGCTGTGCTGTCTGAAAAAAGCGAAGAAGGACTTTTTCAGGGGCAGCTATTGAAATGTAAGAAAAAAGGTGACAGGATGAAACAAAAGGAGCATTTGCCGGTCTTTGGGATCGGCCCATTTCTCGTAGCCGGCATGGCGGCCGTCGCTGCCGCTGCAATCGCCGTATTTTACTATATATGTAAGCTGGGGACATTTACCGGCTGGCCGGCGATTTTGCTGATCTGCATTGGGATTGCGCTGATAACGGCCGGTCTGGCCGTCTGGTTTATCGGTGCCGTGCGGTCCGGAATGGACGATCATATCAAGGAAAACCGTCTGAAAACTGACGGCATCTACGCATGGGTAAGAAACCCCATGTACAGCGGCTGGTGGATGCTGATTTCCGGCGTCAGCCTGATGTGGCACAATGCGTTTCTGATTCCTGTCATCGTCATCAACTGGTGCATTATGACCGTTGTACTGAAAGCGACAGAAGAAAAATGGCTGCGTGCGCTTTACGGTCAGGCGTATGAGGAATACTGCGGGCGTGTCAACCGCTGTATTCCGTGGAAACGGAACTGATACGGGTATCCGCAAACTGAACCCGCACAGCAGGCCAGATACCGCCGTTTGCAGCGGATGCGCGCACCCGGTCTGACAGAGGCTCTCCGGTCACATGATGGTTTCATCATGCGGCCGGTTTCTTCCGGATTGATTCATCAATCGGCCGGCACCGAACAGGTGCTGCGCCTATCCCAGTGCAACATCCAATATCATCATCAGCGTAAAGCCGACAGAAAACAGGATAACGCCGATGTTGGAATGCTCGCCCTCTGACATTTCCGGGATCAGTTCCTCCACGACGACATAGATCATCGCACCGGCGGCAAAGCTCAGCAGATACGGCATGACCGGCAGCAGCCGGCTTGCAGACAGTATTGTGAGCAGTGCGCCGAGCGGTTCGACAGCACCTGACAGCACACCGCCTGCAAATGCTTTTCCCTTGCTTTTGCCCTCTGCATGAAGCGGCATGGAAATAATCGCTCCTTCCGGAAAATTCTGTATCGCAATGCCGAGCGCCAGAGCCAGTGCGCCGCCTGCGGTCATATCTGCCGAACCGGTCAGAACGCCTGCGTATACGATACCGACCGCCATTCCTTCGGGGATATTATGGAGCGTGACCGCAAGCACCATCATGGTTGTCCGTGCAAGCTTTGAGGGCAGTCCCTCGGCTTTTTCGGAATTCATATGCAGATGCGGGATCAGGCTGTCCAGCAGCAAAAGAAACAGGATGCCGAACCAGAATCCGATCACAGCCGGCAGAAACGCGAGCTTTCCCAGGCGCTCCGACATACCCATTGCAGGAATAATCAGACTCCATATGGAGGCGGCTGTCATGACGCCTGCGGCAAAGCCTGTCAGTGCCCGCTGAACGCCTCTGCTCAGGTCATGCTTCATGAAACACACACAGGCTGCGCCGAGTGATGTGCCGAGAAACGGAATCAGCAGACCGCTGACCACTTCTTTCTGCATGATACACCGCCCTTCCTTTTATCAAAATTACCGCCGGGAATGGTGTTCGGATTTTTGCAGGCGCCCTCGCCGCAGACTTTCACAACACCCTTGAATTCTGCCGCTTTATGAGGTTAGCGTCTGCAAACCTGCGCTTCTATTATAGCATATGCGAACTGATTTTTCAAGATGTTTCCATACGAAAAAACGTCCAATACTGAGCGGCTTTCTGCTTTTATTTCTGTGCTGAATTCTGAACAGAGCGGTTATGCCGTGATGCGGGAAGAAACCAAACGCGCATTGTTTTTATCCGGCGGTCAGTGGGTTCATCATTTGCCTTGGCGGAAGTCCCGGCGGAAGAGCCGGTCTTGCCGTGAACGGTCAGGCGGATTTTGATTCCTTCTGATTGACTTTTTCTCCTTGCTGTGCTATAATTCGGGTATGGGAGAAAAGGGGGCATTATGAGCAACTATAATACAAATGATCCGGAAGCTGTTGCAATCCGGAAAAAGATCGAAAAGCTGCAGTCTATGGGCCGCGAAGCAGAATTATATGATGTGATTTCGTTGGAAGATGTCGAACTGTTTGAATTTGTATATGAAGTGAAGCTCCCGGAAGATTATGTGTGGTTTATCACGAATGTCGGAAACGGCGGCATATGGGAGGGCGAGTGGCCGATTTATCTGATAAGATGCAGGAAAAAGAATGATTGTTATGTGCTTATTATGCGGAGCTCCGACTTATCGTATCAGCTGAATACCCACAAAGCACTTACAGATGCAGGTGCTTTTTCATGCCCGCACGGAGGATGTGAAACCGCATGGCATGAATCTGTGTGCGCAATGCCAAAAAAACAGCCGCAGTACAGCTGCTTACAATTTTGTAATCATCTGTCACAAGACGGAAAAAAATGCTATGATATATTCAAACGAGGGGGAACACCCTCGCAAAGAACATGAATTATCAATTCAGGAGGAATAAACTGTGAAAAAACAGATGATCTTTCTTACCGTACTGAGCGCACTTGCCTGCATGACCGGCTGCGGGACAGACACACCGGCTGCAAATGAAAACAGCACCACAGCAGCATCGCAGACTACGGAAAACACTACGACGACCGCGCCGGCGGAAAGCACCGAAATCACAGCCGAACAGAACATACAGACACAAGCTTCCCGGACCGAACCGGAAAAGCAGGACACCACGAAGAAAGCACAATCGCACGATGATTTTTCAGCGGTTGCAGGCGAGTGGATCCGCGGCGACGCCGTGTACACAAACTGCTATCTCAGCATCGACGCAGCAGGCAGATTCACCGTGGAAAATATCAAGGGTGAGCACTTCAGCGGCACAGTGAAGTCTGAAAACGGCGCATACAGCCTCTACAAGGCAGACGGCTCCCTCTGGAACAGCTTCACGAAAACAAAATCCGGTAGCAGCAAGCGGCTCGTCAGCAAGAAAAACACTGACACTGCAAAGATTCAGTATGACGATGTCAACGAGGACGATTATAATCTCGGGGATGTCACCTTTGTCAGCTGCGATGTCAAAGGCGGGCTGGAGTCATTCAGCGGCCTCTGGCATGAGGATATCGGGGAGGATCCGGACTGCCCCATCCTGGAAGTCAATTTAGACGGCAGCTTTGTTTATACTGCAAAGGGCGGCAAAGAGACCAAGGGCAGAACTTATCTGACCGCTGAAATCTATCCGAATGATACCGTCAGCTACTGGTTTAACCTTTTCCGGAATGACGGCTCTTACTGGCTGGGCTTTAACACCTCTTGTGTCCCGAACGATTATTACGAGATTTCGTCCGGTCAGGACGGCGCAGTCGTCTTCCACCATGTGTGGGAGGGCGAATATGAGTTTGACGGTCAGCTGATCGTGCCGGCAGGTCAGACCGTTACAGTCAGAACCAAGCCTTCTGACAGTGCGCCGGTTCTGAAAGAGATTACAGCCTCGACGGGTAATCTGCGCTTCCACACCTGCGAAACAAAAGGCTGGTACGGCGTCATGCTGGATATTGACACTCCCGATGAATCTTTCGGGTATGTCCGCGTGGAGAACATCCGGAAGCTCCCGGCAACCGACTGATTGCTGCGGCAGTATGATAGAATGTGCGATTTCGAGAAAAAGGTGCTTTGAAGGGCAGTTCAGCCCAAGACTCACAGTAAACACAACGGGAGCCGGCGCGCAATGCCGGTTTCACCGGCGATCACATTTATAATTGCTGTAAAAACCAGTGCCATGAATCAAGGCACTGGTTCCCTTTTTATACCGGAACCTCCCCGCTGCAAATTGCCGCATACAGCTCCCGTCGGAATCATCCGGCGGGAGCGCTGCTTGCGTCTTCTGTTTTTTCCAAAATCAATCTGCTTGTTATAACAGATTGATATAATAATAACAAAATCAACCCGGAGGATTGCAATCGGGCGATTTGCGTGCTATAATAGTAATGTTTTGCGGAACTGCTGGTGCGGTTCTGCGGGATGCCGCAATCAGCGGCCAATGATTTGTCAGGAGGAATGCAAATGAAACAGAGAAACAGAAGGATTGCGGTTCTTCTCGGCGCTGCACTGAGTTCTGTTCTGATGTCTGTGACGGCAAATGCCGCAGACAGACTGAAGATCAGCGTTTCGCCGGAACAGACCGCATACGAACAGGGTGACGAAGTCGGCTTTGATGTGCAGATCGCAAACGGCAACAGCTATGAGATCAAGGATCTGAAGCTGAATGCCGAGCTTCCGGTCTATCTTGATGTGACAGAGAACAAAAGCATCAAGCTCCGGCTCGCCGCGAACGAAACCAAGACCTATCACATTGCCGCAAAACCGGCAGAGGATCAGCCGGCATCCGGAAACAATGACAGCGGCAATCAGAAATCCACCGGAACGACCGATACCGCGCTCCCGCAGACAGGCGATGTCGGGGGAGAAAGAGCAGCAGCTGCGATTGCAGTCGGCAGCTGTGCGCTCGCGGTGATGCTTCTGGCGAGAAAAAAGCACGCCCGTGCTTTGCTGTCGCTTCTGCTCTGCGGTACGATCGCATTCGGCGTCGTGCCGGTCTGCGATACCGTTGAAGCGGCGAAGAACACGGCAGCAGTTTCTGTGTCGGCAAGTGCTGACTTCATCTACGGCGGCAAAGAGGCTGCCGTCAAGGTCAGCGGCAGCTACTCCAAGCCGAAAATGAATGTTGAGATCGACACGGCAAACCTCGGCACCTACAATGAGGCTGTCGGCGCGTTCATTCTCACAGAGAAGATTGATACGCTCTCCGGCACGCTGAATCAGAGCAGCAGCTGTAAGTCACTGAAATATACGCTCAAGGATGCGGAGGAAAAAGTTGTCAGTGAAGGCGAAATCACGATCGGCAAAACATGGACCGTCAGCGGTTTTGGCTTTGCCCCCAGCCTGAATACCGTTACCGTGACAGCGGAGATGAATGACGGCACGACTTATTCCGATCAGGTGAAGGTCTGCTCGCTCAATTACGAAAACGCCGAAAACCTGGATCTGGATATGTCTGATGCGGACGGCGACAAGCTCCCTGCATACTATGAAGGCCTGTTCGGAACCGATCCGGACAAGGCTGATACCGACGAGGATGGACTGTCTGATTACGATGAGCTGCT
>JAILIG010000167.1 GCA_024695445.1 Oscillospiraceae bacterium | reverse complement strand
CTCGCTCTCGCCGACGACGGCGATTTCGTAGCCGTGCTTGCTGTATTTCAGGTAGATATACATGACGGCGGTGAGGGCGAGCACGATGAGGATGTTGAGCAGATAGTCATAGCGGCCGATCGTCGGGAGCCAGCCTGCGTGCGTGGCGCGGTTGATGACGCCGATCTGGCCGGAGCCCTTCGGGACGGAGTGCCGGTATGTGAAATACGAGACAAGCTGAATGGCGATGTAATTCATCATCAGCGTGAACAGTGTCTCGTTCGTCTGCCAGTGTGCGCGGAAAAACGCCGGAATCAGCGCCCAGACCGCGCCTGCCGCGATGCTTGCCAGCACCATGACTACCAGCAGCAGGCCGTTCGGGAGCTTGTCGCCCAGAAAGATCATGCAGGCAGCCGTCGCAAGACCACCGGCGAGCACCTGTCCCTCAGCGCCGATGTTCCAGAAGCGCATCTTAAAGGCGGGCGTGACCGCGACGGAGACGCAGAGCAGCATGGCCAGATTCTGCGCCAAACCCCAGATGCGGCGGGAGGTGCCGAACGCGCCGCTGAGCATTGTGGCATAAAGCCGGAGCGGGTTTTCGCCGGTCAGCAGAAAGGCGACCAGTCCGCTGACGACCAGCGCAATTGCGACTGCCGCCGCACGGATCAGCCATGCACGCCACCAGACAATGCTGTCCCGCTTCGCAATGTGGAACAGCGGTTCTTTCGTTTTCGCTTCATGCGCCATCAGCGGCACCTCCCTCTCCGCCGCCGTAGGCGTCCGCGGAATGCTTTGTCATGAGCAGACCGATCTGCTCCTTGGTTGCGGTTCTCGCATCGACCAGACCTGTGACCGCGCCGGAGCTGATGACTAGGATCCGGTCACAGAGCTCGATCAGCACATCGAGGTCCTCGCCGACAAAGATCACGGCGGTGCCCTGTTCCTTCTGCTGGTTGAGCAGTCTGTAAATAGTGAACGAGGAATTGATGTCCAGTCCACGGACGGGGTAGGCCGCCATCAGGACGGTCGGTGCTGCGGCGATCTCGCGTCCGACCAGCACCTTCTGGACATTGCCGCCGGAGAGGCGCCTGACGGGCGTGGATGCGCTCGGCGTGACGACCTCCAGCTCGGAGATGATCTTCTCTGCAAGCGATTTCGGCGACTTGCGTTCGAGAAAGAGCGATTTGCCCTTGCGGTAGCTGCGGAGCATGATGTTGTCCACAATGTCCATATTGCCGACGAGTCCCATGCCGAGGCGGTCCTCCGGCACAAAGGAGAGCCGCACGCCCAGCTCACGGATCTGGAGCGGGGATTTGTCGCGCAGGTCCTCGGTTTTTCCGGTTTTGGGATCAACATAGCGGATGCTGCCCTCTGCCCGCTGGAGTCCGGCAATCGCTTCGAGCAGCTCACGCTGTCCGCTGCCCGCGATGCCCGCGATGCCGAGGATTTCGCCGGAGTGCGCCGTGAAGGATACGCCGTGCAGCACTTCAGCGCCCTCGCGGTTTTTACAGGTGACATTTTCGACGATGAGGCGGTCCTGACAGTCCTTCGGCTCGGAGCGTTCGATGTTGAGCGTGACCTTTTTGCCGACCATCATCTCGGTGAGCTGGCTCTCGTTTGTTTCGGCGGTGTTGACCGTGCCGGCGTATCTGCCCCTGCACAGCACCGCGACCTGATCGGAGAGCGACAGCACCTCATGCAGCTTGTGCGTGATGATGATAATGGCCTTGCCGCTGTCGCGCATTTTCCGAAGGATTGCGAAGAGCTTGGTGGTCTCCTGCGGGGTGAGCACGGCGGTCGGCTCGTCGAGAATGAGAATGTCGGCGCCGCGGTACAGCACCTTAATGATCTCGACGGTCTGCTTTTCGGAAACGGACATCTCGTAGATCTTCTTTTCGGGATCGAGCTCAAAGCCGTACTGTGCGATGATCTGCCGGACGCGCTCGGTAGCCTTTTTCAGGCTGTAGCGTCCCTCGTCCTCAAGCCCCAGCACGATGTTCTCCGTCGCGGAAAAGACATCGACCAGCTTGAAGTGCTGGTGAATCATGCCGATCTGATAGCGGAAGGCATCCTTCGGCGACCGGATGACGACCTCCCTGCCGTCCACGAAGATCTGTCCGTGATCGGGGTAGTAAATGCCCGCGATCATGTTCATCAGCGTCGTCTTGCCGCTGCCGTTCTCGCCGAGCACCGAGAGAATCTGCCCGTGCATGACGGAGAGGGAGACATCGTCATTTGCGATGACGCTGCCGAAGCGCTTTGTGATGTGTGCCAGCCGGATTGCGGGGACTTCTGCCGGCTTCTCTTGTTTGTTTCCCATACAGTTTCCTTTCAGACGCACCGGATGAAAACACAGGCGGGACAGCCGGAAAAATGGTTGTCCCGCCTGTAAAATGCAGCGCGCTTACATTTTCTCGTTCAGAGTGGTAATGCCGTCAATGCGCAGATCGAAGTACGGCGCGGAGCGGAATTCCGACTCGTGGAAGTAGCCGTCCTTGATGACTTCGGTATCGGGCGTGTACTGGTCGTCGGTATCGACATCGGCCTGATAGGAGGAGAGCTCCTTGCCGCCGACGGTAAAGGAAGCGGCGTCAAAGACATGGACCTTGCCGGACTTGAGGTCTGCGGCAGCGGCATCGAGTGCGGCCTGCGTGCCGGCTGCGGCAGCCTGGTCGTTGACCTCGGTGAGCTGTACGGAGCCGGTGGAAAGGTCGCCGGTCCAGTCGGTCTCGATCGCCTTGCCGTCCAGCACGGCCTTGACCGCGTGCTCGTAGTACGGCGCCCAGTTGATTCTGGAGGAAACGATGAAGGTGTTGGGGCATGCATCCTTGGTGGAGCCGTTATAGGAGACATCCGGGACGCCGGCGTTCTCGCAGGCGGTCGGAGCGCCCATCGAGTCCGCGTGCTGGGAGATCAGCACACAGCCCTGCGAAATCAGCGTGGTTGCGGCTTCCTTCTCGCCGGTCTCATCGTACCACGAGCCGGTGAACTGCACCTTCATGGTCACGCTCGGACAGACGGACTTTGCGCCGAGGTAGAAGGAGGTGTAGCCCGAAATCACCTCTGCGTAGGTGTAAGCGCCGACATAGCCCATGACAGCCTTGTCCGGCGTGATCTTTCCGGCGTCGATCATCTCGTTGAGCTTCAGGCCGGCCGCGATGCCCGCCAGATATCTGCCCTGATAGATCGAAGCGAAGGCGTTGTGGAAGTTGTCCTTCTTCTCGGTGTGCGCCATCGTGCCGGTGGCGTGGCAGAACTGCACATCCTTGTACTTGTCGGCGGCCTCGATCATGTAGGGCTCGTGTCCGAAGGAGTCCGCGAAGATGATGTTGCAGCCGCGGTCGGCAAGGTCGGATGCCGCCTCTTTGCACTCATTGGTCTCCGGAATATTCTTCTTGATGATGACCTGGTCATCGCTGAGGCCGAGATTCTTCTTCGCCTCATTCATGCCGTTGATAAAATTGAGGTCATAGGTCGAGTTTTCGTCGTGCAGGCAGATCAGACCGATTTTGATGTTCGATTTGGTCAGTGCGCCGCCGCCGCCGTTTTCGCCGCAGGCCGTCATGCCGCCCATGCAGAACGCACCGGCAGTCAGCGCTGCCAGAAGAAATGCCGCTTTCCGTTTCATCATATTCAAGAACTCCTTTGCTGTTTGATTTTTGGGGGATTTATGTAAATTTGCATTACATACCGTTTGATTGGCCGCGGGGATCATTCCCCGGCAAAGACGATGCCGTTTTCGTCCATGCGCTCGATCCTGGCGAGCGATTCGACGCGCAGCCCCTTGCTGCGCAGGAGCCGTCCGCCCTCCTGAAACGCCTTTTCGACGGCGATCGCGGCGCCGGCAGCCTCCGCGCCCGCCTGATGAATCAGGTCGAGCAGCCCCTCGACCGCCTTGCCGTTTGCGAGAAAGTCATCGACAATCAGGACGCGGTCCTCCGCCTTCAGAAATTCCCGTTCGACGACAACGGTATAGTCCGTGCCGTGCGTGTAGGAATGCACCATCGTCTGATAGAGATTGCCGGAAACATTGCTGGTGCGGTGCTTCTTGGCAAACAGCACCGGCACGCCGAGTGCATAGCCTGCACAAAGTGCGACGGCAATGCCGGACGATTCGATCGTCAGCACCTTCGTGACCGGTTCTCCGGCAAAGAGCCTGCCGATTTCTCTGCCCATCTCCATGATGAGCGCAGGATCCATCTGGTGATTGAGGAAGGATGAGACCTTCAGTACGGGGCCGGGCAGGATTTTGCCCTCCCTCCGGATTCTGTCTTCGAGCAGCTTCATGCGGATGCTCCTCTCCTGCAAAATAAAAAAACAGACACAATGAAAACAACTGTTCAACGGTCTGGTCCGCGGTTATGTGGGCAGAGCCTCCGCACGCCGGCGGGTGCGCTGCCGATACTTTCATTATAGCGAAATCTGACGAAAAATGCAAGACATCATTTCGTTGAATTTCAACGGTTTTTCAAAAATGATTTTGTCACCCTGCACAATCGCGGACGGCAGGAAAAAAGGGAGGGGAGCCCCTCTGCCGCAGTCCGGCGGGGAGCTCCCCTTTTTCAGTCTGTCAGATGATGCGGGGCGGCGCGGTCAGGCCGCGGCACGCTCCGCTTTGAAGATCTCGTCCCAGTAGACATAGCCCCATTCCTTCCGGACGGCATCTGCCAGCACATTGAGCTTTGCGGTCAGGTGCGGGTAGTTCTGCATCATCTCCAGATTGTCTTGGTAGAGTCCTTCAAATCTGGTGCCGGACAGATTGCCGAACGCCAGCTCGATCAGCGTGGCGCGGTCCTCCTGCACATTGACCGTGCTGTAATCCCGTGCGAAATAGATGTTGTTTGCGTTGTCGGTTGAGCTGTAATCGAAGAAGGAGAAGATGTAGTTTTCGTATTCCGGATGGTCGTAATAACTGTTGAAGTCATTGGTGTACTCAAATTTCTTCGGATTACAGGCGTTCCACTTGTCAAAGTCGGGCTCCTTCTGGGAATTTCGGAGCTGATCCTCGACGATATGCCACATCTCGTGGTGAATGGACATATCGTTTTCGTACATCATGTGTGCGGCGATGGCGATGTTGTACCACGCAGAGCCCTCATAGGCGACGCCGCCGGCCGTGAAGGTGGAACCGGGCGTTGTGGTCACCAGCGAGTCCACGACCAGAACACGCACGCCGACGCGCTGGGCGCTGCTGAATTTTTTGAAGAAGCCTGCCGGATACCGCGTCAGCTCCTTTTCGAGGTTCAGCAGATTCTTGCGGTATTCCTGAACCGTCCAGTAGTCGCTGCTTTCCATGGATTCCATTCTGTATCCGCTCGGCGAATCGGCGTTCAGCACCTCGTCTCCGATCAGGACGCGGACGCCGGTCTCGCGCTCGATGCGGTCGGTCACCTCATGCAGGGATTCATACTTTTTTCCGAGCCGGTGAACCGGTGCGGCGGTGCCGAAGCTGGAATCGGCCTTGTCAAAGCTCTTGCTGTAATCGGACTGCTCCGGATCAATGAGGAAGATGCGCGAGGAAAGAGAGCGGCCGTTCCGCTCGGTGACGGCAATCGCCCAGCGGCTGCTGTCCTTCAGATAGCAGAGGGCAATATCGGTGGTGTTTTTGCCGAGGGTGACGCCGGTCTTGGCGCGTTTGCACGATACCGTGTCAAAGGGGATGACGGCAGAGGGATACCAGGATTTTTCGTTCCATGTCACCAGCATGGCACTGTCCGTATATTCGGAGTTGTAAAGGTCGGTCTGGCCCTCATTGAGCTTGAACCGGTTCAGCTCCTCGCCGGTGCGCAGATCGCGGATAAAGACATTGGAAACGGTCGTGTTCTTCGATTCAAGATAAGTACCCTCACGGCAGATCAGCCGGCTTTTGGTCGGGTGGAGCATGGTGTTGTATTCTGCGAAGTTGTAGAGCGGATTGCCGGTGACGCCGTCGAATGCGGCCACGACGGATCCGGAGCCGTCGTTCCGGACGCAGTCGCTGTCGAAGGAGATGTTGCACACAGGGCTGAAATAATTGCAGCAGCGGGCTTTCTGGCCGGTCTTGTGATAGCTGCGGAAGCTGCCGTCCCTGCTGTAGGCATAAACGGTCTTGTAGCCCGTGCCGTAGACGGTGTCGGATGCGCGGTCATATACCGTTGACACATATTCCGTCGGATCCGTGTTTTTGTAAGACAGCTTTTTGCTCTGGCCGGACGCGAGATCATAGTAGACCAGTACCGTCTGATTGCCGCTGTCACCGGAGCTGTCGCTGTTGAAATCCTGACAGATCAGCTCATTTGCGGGCGTGACGCCGAGCGGCGTTTCATAAGAGGAGCTCAGCCGGAAGGATGTAATCTGCCGGTCCTCCGCGGTGTCCACCAGATAAGCGCTGGATACGCCTGCGGAGTTGCTGGCAGTGACAATCACTTTGCCGTTTCCGGCGTCCGTGATCGAATAGACATTTCCCTTTGCCGCGAGCGACGAGAGCTTTGTGACGAGCGGCGGCTTCACCGTACCCGATGTCGAGACGGTCGTCACGGCGGACGGGGTGCCGCTCTGACCGGTCCGGGAGGCGGATGTCACGGCGGTTTCGGACGAAGAGGAGACCGTGCTCTGAGACGCCGGGGCAGAGGTCGTCTGCGTGACGGCGCCGTTTTCGCTCTGCGAAGAGCTGACGGCAGCGGATTCGGAGGAAGCGGTCGTTTCGGCGGACTCGGAAGCCGAGGTCACGGTCTGTGCGGCCGTTGAGGTCTGGTCGGTGTCGGTCACGGAGCTGCTGTCTGCGCAACCGGTCAGCAGCAGCACAGCCGCCGCCAGGATCGAAATGGTCTTTTTCATTGCGGATACTCTCTTTCTTTCGGAAAATGTATGGATTCCGGCATCGGCCGGAAGCTGTCTTATGCGTTGTGGCTTCAGGGTGCTGCGGGGGCGTTCCGTCCGTCTGCGGATGTGACGGAGAGCGCCGTGATGCCGCCGGAATGCGTGGAGCAGACCGCGACATAGGCGATGCCCGCGGCGCGGAGTGCGGCAGCCAGCTCCTCGGCCTGTGCCTTGCTCCGGCAGCCGCCGAACACAGCTGCACCGCTGCCCGAAAGCACCGGATTGACCTGATATGACCGCATGACGCGGCGGATTTGTTCGACCTCCGGCAGCTTTGTCACAAGGTCGAAGTGATTGCCGCAGGCGGAAAACAGCCGCATGGCGTCGGCAGCGTACAGCAGGGGAAGCACCCGGACGGTATGCTTCGGCGGGCTGCCCGGCAGCGCGTCAAAGGCGCGGTATGCAGCGGGCGTTGAGATGCCCTCTGTTCCCTTTGCGATGACCAGAATCCGTTTCGGCATCGGCATGAGGGGGGTGACAAGGTCGCCGATGCCCTCGCACAGCGCCGTGCCGCCCTTCAGAAAGAACGGGACATCCGCGCCGAGTGTGGCTGCCTTTTCGTGCAGCACGGCGTCGGGCAGCTCCGGCAGGAACATCTGCCGGATGCCGAGCAGTGCCGCGGCGCAGTCTGCGCTGCCGCCGCCCATGCCCGCCTGCGACGGGATGTGCTTTTGCAGGTGCATCGTGAAGCCGCACGGGTTTTCGCCGAGCAGAGCCTCTACTGCGCGCAGGACCAGATTCCGCCGGTCGGTCGGGATGCCTGCCGTGTCACAGGTGAGCGTCACCGGTTCGCCGGCGTCTGTTTTTGTGACGGTCAGGCGGTCATAGATGCCGACCGTCTGAAAGACGCTGCGCAGGGTGTGATAGCCGTCCTCCCGCTTCCCGGTGATGTCGAGCGAGAGATTGATTTTTGCGGGGATGTTCAGAACGAGTGACTGCATAGCTGCTCCCTTCGTACACGGCTTGTGATTTCAGTATTTCTCCCGGCAGGCGCAGCCCGTCAGCAGCAGAACGGCCGCTGCGGGAACGGAAACTGTTTTCTTCATCCTGTTTTCTCGGAAATTGCCGTATCTTTCATCCGGCTTCCATTATAACAGACACCAAAACTGCTGCGCCGGTTACATCTGTTCCGAAAAATATTTTTTGATCGGATTCTTTTATTATTATAGCATATCGGCGCGAATAAAAAAAGAACTTTTCCGAAATTTTCAGAGAATCTTCATGCCCGGAAACCTGCACAAATCAGAACAGATGTTCGCGCCTTGAATCTGTGCAGAAATCCGAAAAAAGGTTACAGTTTTGTAATAGTTGCACGCTTTCGTACAACTTTTGGCCGAAAAGGGACTATATGTGTACGGCGCCTGTTCTCTCCCCGGACGCCGCACAGAACAGAAAGCGGCGGCCGGCTGCAGCGGCGCCGCAGAAAGGCGGTCAGTGCATGGCAAAACATGACGCTCCCGGTACGGCAGCCCGCAAACGCGCATTTTGCAGGTGGTATGCCGCGCTGGGGAATCCCTGCGAAGCGGCGGTGCGGGCGGGCTTTCCGCCGCAGGAAGCCGCAGACACGGCAATGCAGCTGCTGACGCAGCCTGCGTGCAGACAGTATCTCGCGGCGCTGGAGGGCGCCCCGCCCGTTCCGCTCCGGCAGCTTGTACTGGCCGGTCTGACCAGACTGGCCTTCGGCCGGAGCAATGACGCGGTGCGGCTGGCCTTTGCCGAGGAGCTGCCCGATGCCGGAAGCCTTGATGCGATGGATCTTTTCGCGGTCTCGGAAATCAAGCGGGACAAAAACGGCGGTGTCGAGATCCGGCTCTTCGACCGGCAGCGGGCGCTCGAACGGCTGCTCGAATGCGCGTCGGCAGCAGATTCACAGGCGGCGGCCGAGGCGGTGCTCTCTGCCTTCGGCTGCGGCAGAGAGGAGGCGGAGCATGACGCAGTTCCCGATGCCGGTGCCGTTTTCGGCGAAGCAGCGGGCGGCGATGAGCTGGTGGTATCATCCGAAGACACGCAGGCTTGACGCCGTCATCTGTGACGGCGCAGTGCGCTCCGGCAAAACGACGGCGCTCTCGCTCGGCTTTGTGCTCTGGGCGTCGTGCCGGTTTCAGGGGCAGAGCTTTGCACTCTGCGGCAGAACCGTCACCGCCGTCCGGCGCAATCTCGTCCGGCCGCTGACGGCGCTGCTTGCCCCGCTCGGATTTGACATCACGGAAAAGGTCAGCCGGAATTATCTCGACATCCGGTTTCAGGGGCATGAGAACCGCTTTTACCTGTTCGGCGGCAAGGACGAGGCTTCCGCGCCGCTGATTCAGGGCATCACGCTCGCCGGCGTGCTGCTCGACGAGGTCGCGCTGATGCCGCGTTCCTTTGTGGAACAGGCGCTGGCGCGCTGCTCGGTGGCCGGTGCAAAGCTTTGGTTCTCCTGCAACCCGGACAAGCCCTCGCACTGGTTTTACCGCGAGTGGATCCTGCAGGCAGCGCAGAAGCACGCGCTGTATCTGCACTTCACGATGGACGACAATCCCTCGCTTTCCCCCTCGGTGCGGGCGCGCTACGAGCGCCTCTACACCGGTGCGTTCTACGACCGGTATGTGCGCGGGATCTGGGCGGCGGCGAACGGCCTCTGCTACCCGATGTTTGACGAGAAGCTCCATGTCGCCGAACCGCCCTGTGAGCCGGAGCGCTATGCGGTCTCCTGCGACTACGGCACGATGAACCCCTGCTCTTTCGGGCTGTGGGGACTCTGCCGCGGCTGCTGGTACCGCATTGCCGAGGACTACTACGATGCGCGCCGCAGCGGTCTGCCGCGCACGGACGAGGAGCATTACCGGACGCTGTGCAGTCTGGCGGGGGACCGTCCGATTGATACGGTCGTTGTCGATCCGTCTGCTGCGAGCTTCATCGCCTGCATCCGCAGGCACGGGAAATTCCGTGTCGTTCCCGCGAAAAACGATGTGCTGGCCGGCATTCACCGCACGGCGGATGCGCTCCGCAGCGGCGAAATCAAAATTGCGCCCTGCTGTACCGATGCCATCCGCGAATTTTCGCTCTACCAGTGGGATGCCCGTGCGCAGCACGACGCGCCCCTCAAGGAGAACGATCACGCGATGGACGACATCCGGTACTTCGTCACAACCGTCGCCGATGCGCCGCGCGGCGGCTGCTTCGCCCTCTCCGTGCGGCGCTGATGTCATCAGGAAAAGGAGTGTGATTACTTGGGCATTTCTCTGTTCCGGCGGCGCAGGCGGGCTGCCGCCGATCCGCCGTTCATGACGGCTGTGCGGGCCGCGCCGCAGCATCTTCCGCTCTGCGCACCGCCGGAGAATCCGCAGGCGGAGTGGCGGCTCTACGATGCACTGCGCAGCTCCGTGCCCGTCATTGACGCAGCAATCCGCAAAATCGTCCGGCTGACCGGCGGCTTCCGGCTGGCCGTGCCGGAGGGCGAACCGGAGGCGCAGGCGGTGCTTGACCGTTTCTGTGCCGGCGTCCCGGTCAATGCGTCCGGGCGATCGCTGCAGCTCTTTGCCGACCGGATGCTCGACAGTCTGCTGACCTACGGCAACGCGGCCGGCGAGCTGCTGACCGATGCAGACGGCTTTCCTTCGGCGCTGCTGACGGCGCATCCGGCCGTACTGGCCGTTACGCCCGAAGCACCGGACCGGTGCAGCTTTTCGCTCCGTATGCCGGACGGACAGCTGCGGAAGCTCGCGCATCCGGAGCGCATTCTGTTTGCGGCGCTCGATCCGCCGGCCGGCTCTGTCTGCGGCGTGTCCGTTCTGCGCGGACTGCCTGCCGTCTCCGACATTCTGCTGAAGATTTTTTCCTGTATCGGGCAGAATTACGAGCGCGCCGGCAATGTCCGCTATGCCGTGACCTACCGCCCCGACCGGGATGCGGCGGGCTTTGCGAAGGAACACGCCGGCGAAATCGCCGCAGCGTGGAAGGAGGGCATCAACGCCGCCAGATACGGCGAGGTGCAGGACTTTATCGCCGTCGGTGATGTGGACATCAAGGTCATCGGCGCGGAAAACCAGCTCTTTGACACGAATGTGCCGGTCCGGCAGCTTCTGGAGCAGATCGTTTCCAAGCTGTCGATTCCGCCCTTCCTGCTCGGTTTTTCGTGGTCCACGACCGAACGGATGTCCACCCAGCAGGCGGATATCCTCACCTCGGAGCTGGAATATTTCCGGCGCCTTCTGACACCGCTGCTCCGGCGCATCGGTACGGCCGTGCTGTACGGTGCGGGCTTTGCGGCCGAGCCGGAGGTCGTGTGGGACAACATCAATCTTCAGGACGAGACGGAGCTCGCCGAGGCAAGGCTCAAAAATGCGCAGGCGCGTGAAATTGAGCTCAGAAATGCCGCGGCGGAGGCAGCCCGTCCGGAATCCTGACCGTGTGAGAAAGGAGTTTGAATATGTACGATACGCTGAAACTTGAAAAAGGGATGTATCATCTCGCAAACCAGAGCTTTTCGCAGGCGCTTGAGAGCATGGATCCCTCTGCGCAGTATGCCGGCACGGAGCTGGCCGGTCTGGATGCCTACGAGCGCCAGCTCAAGCGCTTCGGCATCCGTGTCAGCGGTCCGGACTGTGACCGGATCGAAAAATTCTTCACGACGACCGAGAGCGCGGTGCTGTTTCCGGAGTTCGTCCGCAGAGCCGTCAAGCGCGGCATGGAGGAATCGCTGCTGCCGGAGCTGACCGCCGCCGTTTCCAGAGTGAACGGCACGAGCGCGAAGGGCTTTGCCGTGGATGAGACCGACGGCAGCTATGCGACGGTTACCGCGGAGGGCGCTGCGCTCAAAAAGACCGCCGTCACCGAGGACAGCACGCCGGTCGCGCTCGAAAAGTTCGGCAGACTGGTCACCGCGTCCTACGAAACCGTCCGTCAGCAGCGGATTGATGTCTTTGCCGTCATGCTCCGCGCCGTCGGCAGAAAGATCGCAGGCGCAGCCGCGTCAAAGGCTCTCGCTAAGATCAAGGCTTCCGTGACGAGCTTCACGCTGATCGGCAGCACGCTGGCCTATGCCGATCTGGCGGCGCTGTTCGGCAAGTTCTCCGACTACGACATGACGACGGTGATTGCCTCGCCGAAGAATGTCGCAGCCATCCTCGCCATGACCGAGATGCGCGACCGCACGCTCGATGCGTCCGGCGCGGTGCATCTGCCCTTCGGCGCCAAGCTCCTCAAGGACAGCTCTCTGAGCGACAAGACCGTCATCGGCATCTCGAAGGACTTTGCGCTGGAGGCGATCATGGGCTCGGATGTCCTGCTGGAAACCGACCGTCTGATTGACTGCCAGCTCGACCGTATTGCCGTCACGGTCCGGATCGGCTTCCAGCCGCTGATGAGCGGTGCGGCGGCCGTCCTCGACTGGAATACCTGAGCCGCACGGCGCTGTACGGAATGCGCCGGAATCCGGCTTCTGTCCGCTGTACGCATCCGGGGCTCCGGCTCCGGATGCGCCCGCAGCGGCATCCGAAACGAAAGGGAGGAATCTTAGATGGCAGAACATACCGATCAGCTGCTCGATGCGGTCAACCGGTTCACGCGCAGAGCGCTGACCGCAGACGAGGTGTACCTCTTTGACCTGATTCTCTGCGACAACGAGATCGACCGCGACGGCGACTGCTTCTCCGACGCGGCGCTGGCGGAGCTGCAAAAGCGGTTCGTCGGCGTGACGGGCATTTTTGACCACAACCCGAAGTCCGGCAATCAGGCGGCGAGAATTTTCCGCACGGAGGTCTGCACCGATCCCGTCCGCACAACCCGTACCGGAAAGCCCTACCGGTTCCTGCGCGCCAACGCCTACATGGTGCGCACCGAGGGCAATGCCGACCTCATCCGCGAGATTGACGCGGGCATCAAGAAGGAGGTCAGCATCTCCTGCGCCGTATCGCGGCAGACCTGCAGCATCTGCGGCGCAAACCGTCTGAAGCAGAACTGCGGTCACCGCAAGGGAAAGCAGTATGCCGGCGCGACCTGCTACACGGTGCTGGACGGCATCACCGATGTCTACGAGTGGAGCTTTGTCGCGGTGCCGGCACAGCGCGGTGCGGGCGTGACCAAGACAATGGGCGGCGGTGCGGACGGCGAAAAGGACGCCATGCGCAGGGAACTGCTCGAAATGAGCAGCCTGCTCGACGACATGACCGACGATCTCCGCCGCGAGGTCGTGCGCCTCTGCGGGCAGCAGGGGGACAATGCCTGTGCCAGGGCGCTCGCCCGTACGGCAATGCACCTCGGCATCAAAGAGCTGCGCACGCTCCGGGAATCGCTCTCTGCGGGGCGCATGGCGGCCGGCGGCGCACAGCTTCAGCCGCAGCAGAAGACGGACGCCGCTGAGGCGGACGCCGGAAACAACCCGTTCCGCATGAACGGATGAGGAGGGATCAGAATGCAGGAGGAAAGCTGCCGCGCCAGAACCGTCCGGCTGTTTCTGCTTTTTTCGATGCAGCAGGACGCCGCACCGTGGCAGGCGCTGCTCGATGCCGCCGCCGATGAGGTGCGGCAGGAGCTGAAGCCCGGCGCGGATCGGAACGATATCCGCCTGTGTTATTACACGGCGGCCGTTGCAAATCTGCGGTACCGTCAGCTTCTTGCCGCGCAGGGGTCCGTTTCGCCGACCTATGCGGGCAGTGTGCCGCGTTCCCGCGACGATGCGCAGCCCTGCGGCTTTGCGGAGCGGCTGGTGTACGCATACCGGGAGGCCGCCGCCGATTTGCTGACAGACCGGAAATTCGTGTTTTCCGGCATCGGATGAGGTGAGCAGATGGCATATCTTGAGACATTTCTGCACGGCGTTACAAACCGTCTTTCGGCAGCGGGCGTCAAGGCGCTGCCGGAGTATGCGCTGAAGCTCCGGCCGGTTCCCGCCGATACGCTGTTTGTGACGGCGGCTGTCGGGGAGCTCCGGCATGAGCCGCCGATGCCGTTTGCGGGCGGAACGGCGGTTCCCGTGTCGCTGACGCTCCGGCTGCGCTTTCACTGCCGCCCGGAGGACGGTGCGGAAAAGCTCAGTATCTGCTGGGAGCTGACCGTGCTGCCGCTGCTGCTGGGCATGGGGCTGGCAACTGCGTCCGCGGTGCTCGGCCCCCCGGTGTATGACCGGACGCTCGACCGGCTGGTGCGCGAGGCACAGGTGCAGATTGCCGCCGCGGTCACACAGCGTCCGCTGCCGGGCTCCGGAACGGAGGTGACCGCATGACCTATCTCTGCGACCTGGTGACCGCAGCCCCCGACCGGCGTCTGACGCTCGGCGCTGTGGAATTTGACGCGGAGCAGTTTCAGGTGCAGTACGGCAGAGCCGTCCGGAAGCAGCTCTGTGCCGACGGCCGGACGCTCTGCACCGTGCTGCCGGAGGGAACCTGTACGCTGGAGCTTTCCGGCAGGGCGATGCTCGCCGAATCGGCTGCCGGCACGCTTCTGACCGCACTGCATACGCTGATGACGGGCGAAACCGCATTTTCCTTCCGGTTTGCAGGCTGCGATTTTGCGCGGATGCGCCTGACGGGCTGCACGCTGAAAAGCAGTTCGCCGCAGACGGCGGTCTGTACGCTGACGCTGACCGGCATTCCGGTCTCCGGAGAGGAGGCGTCCGTATGAGGGCGGTGCTTTCGTGGCAGACAGACGGGCAGACCGTCACGCTGACGCGCTGTCTGCGGCTCTCGCTCCTGCGCGACCGCTATCAGCCCTTTGCGGAGCTGCGTGCGGAGTTTGCCGCGGAGGCGGACTGCCCGCTGCCGCTCGATGTGTCACTGACGGTCGGAGGCGTGCTCCTGCACCGCGGACTGGTGCGGGAGGCATCGCGCCGGCAGGAGAACGGGCAGTGCATTCTCTCGGTGCATTCGCAGAGCTATTCTGCGGCACTGGTGCAGAACCAGCTTGTACCGGGCGTTCACTCGGATGTCACGCTCATTTCCCTGATGACGACCTATCAGCTGCCGAACATGACCTACGAGCAGGTACCCGATCCGATCAGCTACATCTATGTGCGGGAGAACACCGCGATGTGGGACGCCGTGATCGCGTACAGCTACAAGCGGTCGGGCAGCTTTCCGTATCTGCGGACGCCGGACCTGCTTTGTGTCTCGCCGCAGACCGGCACGGATGCGGTCGTGCTGCCGGAGCACCGCATTCTGCGCATCAGCGATCAAACGGAGACCGGCGGCATCATCAGCCGGATTGAAATGGCGGAGATCGACGGGACGCCCGGCCGCTTCGTCATGGACAATCCGGAGGCGGCGCGCCGGAACATCGTCCGCGTCCGGCAGATTCAGTTTGACAAGCAGTACGCCGACCGCCCGATGGGTGCGCTGGCCTTCCGCATTGCAATGGGCAACCGGCGGCTCTACTCCAAAACGGTCGTGTACGACGGCTGCTGCGGCGAGGACATCGGCGACCTGATCCGCTGCGGCAGTCTGACGGCGCGGGCGGACCGGATCCGCCTGACCGCGGATGAGAAGGGCTTCCGGACGGAGCTCCGGTTTTATTATGACGATTTCTGCAACGCACCGTCCTCGCTGCCGCAGCAGTGAGGGTGCGGCGGCTGTTTCGGTTTTCGCAGAATGTTCACAGCAATTTCACACAATAATTCAAAAAGCACTTGACAAATTCTATTGATTTGTGCTATAATATAAATACCGAACCGGAGCCCGCATCCTGCGGCTGCCGGATAAGAGGAGGATTTGCACATGAAGAAACTGAACATTATGGCGAAAAAGATTCAGATCGCTCCGAGCTTTTCCGAGTATGCGGAAAAGCGGCTCAACCAGAAGCTTGACAAGTTCTTTGAGGACGAAGCAGAAGCGAAAATCACGCTGACAGAGATGCGCGGCCAGATCGTCTGTGAACTGACGGTGCGCGCAGGGAGCATGATCTACCGTGCCGAGCAGAGCGCCGCGGACAAGAACGACGCGCTCGATGCCGCAATCGACAAGATCATCCGCAAGATTCGCCGG
Source organism: Oscillospiraceae bacterium (assembly GCA_024695445.1). Classification (GTDB taxonomy): domain Bacteria; phylum Bacillota; class Clostridia; order Oscillospirales; family Ruminococcaceae; genus Firm-04. The sequence continues at coordinate 1,081 of JAILIG010000167.1, read as the reverse complement.
AATAAGACCAAGCTCGGCAAGCGCATCAAGGAGGGCGCGCTCAGCGCGGAAGCGTTTACGGATTCCGTGGAGGAGCAGACCGAGTACCATGTCATCCGCCGGAAGTCCTTCCGGATGTATCCGATGAATGTGGAGGAGGCCATTCTGCAGATGAATATGCTCGGACACTCGTTCTTCCTGTTCACGAATGCGGAGAACGGCAGCATCAATGTCGTGTACCGCCGGGAGGACGGCGATTACGCGCTGCTGGAGCCGACCTTTGAATAAAGCCGAACAGTCAAAAGGGCACCCCGGAAAACGGGGTGCCCCTTTTTGTGCGGATGCGCTTTGTGTGTTATCCCCAGAAGCCGTGATGCTGCTGATGCAGCCGGTAGAGCACCTCCGGGAGCTTGTCATTGATGTTGATGTCGTAGCCGTACTGTCCGCGGAGCTGCTGGCAGGCGAGCAGGTCTTCCCAGTAGTCCGAGCCGCCGGCGGTGCCGTCGAGGTCGAAATCATTGTCGAGGATACCGTCGCCGTTGCTGTCCGGATAATCGACGCAGTTCAGGATTTCTCCGGAAACATCGTTGTTGTAGACGGTGAGCAGCGCGTGGTCATTCGGATGATTCTGCTGGCAGTTGCTGTTCGGGCAGTCCTTGAGGAAGTTCGTATACATGGTTCCGTAGATTGTGCCTTCGGTGTGATTGTCCCATGTGACATCGGCGTGATAGTAGCTGTCGCCGATTCTGACCAGATTCCACGCGTGGCCGGCGTTTCCGACATGATAGGATTCGATGCCGGCAGTCGTAAGCAGCATGGTGTACGCCTTGGCAAAGCCGTCGCAGACCGTTTCGCCGATACCTGCGCCGCGGACATTGATCGCGTAGCTGAGGAACACGGAGGACGCGACATGGTTTTCGTTGTCGTTCAGCGATTCGCCGTTCAGACGGTCCTCATATTCGCAGTGCCGGACGAGCCAGTCGTGGAGCTGGCGTGCCTTCAGCGCATCGTTCATCCACGGATCGGTCTCTGTTGCAACGATGTAGTTGCAGAGCTCGGTGCAGTAGTCATCGACAAAGCCGACCTTGATGCTTCTGCTGAA
>JAILIG010000149.1 GCA_024695445.1 Oscillospiraceae bacterium | reverse complement strand
GAGCAGCCAGAGCAGCTGCTCCCGGACGATTTCCGCCGCCAGCACGCGCTCCGGCTGATCGGTCAGCATATCGTCGGGGAAATAATGCGGCCCCGGCACCGCGAGCTTCAGAAGCTCGTCCGTCAGGTCGCCGATGCCCTCGTTCTTCGTCACGCTCATCGGGATGATCGCGGCGGGATGCCATTTTTCATAGGCAGCCGCCAGCAGCGGCGCCAGCTTCGTCTTGTCGGAGAGCAGGTCGATTTTATTGTAGACGAAAATCAGGCTTGTCCCCTGCTTGGCGAGATTGGAGAGCATCGTCAGCTCCTGATCGCCGAGCGGCTTGGTGCAGTCCTGCATGAAAATCACGCAGTCGATATCCGAGACCGCGTCCTTTGCCGCCTTGAGCATCTGGTCGCCGAGCTTCGTCCTTGCCGTATGCAGACCGGGCGTATCCGTGAAGACCAGCTGTGTTTCGCCGATATTCCGGATGCCGGTGATTCTGGTGCGGGTGGTCTGCGGCTTCGGGCTGACCGAGGCAATCCGCTCGCCGATGACGGCATTGAGCAGCGACGATTTACCGGCATTTGTGTGACCGGCAATCGCCGCAAACAGGATTCTGGAATTCCCTTCTGTATGCTCCATGCTCACTCCTGCGTATCGGGGGTAATGAAGCTGGTATCGCGTGCAAAGCCGAGCTTTTCAAGCACAGACTCCTCTTTCTCGCGCATCTTGCGCTGCTCCAGCGAGGAGGTTTCGTGGTCATAGCCCAGCAGATGCAGCATCGAGTGAACGGTCAGGAACGCGACCTCGCGCTCCAGCACATGACCGTACATCTTGGCCTGCTTGACCGCCATTTCCATCGAGATGACAATATCGCCCAGCAGCACGAAGCCCGTTGCGGTATTGTATTCGAGATGATCGCCCTCACAGAGCGGGAAGGACAGCACATCCGTCTCGGTGTCCTTGTTCCGGTACTGTGCATTGAGCTTGCGGATTTCCGCGTTATTGACAAACGAGACACTGACCTCGGTATCGTGTCCGAAATTCTCCGTCGTCAGCACTGCCTGACAGCAGCGGCGGATCAGCAGACGGATTCCGACGGGAATTTTCACCTCATGCTGACTGTCTTTAATGTAAACCTTTAGCTTCGCCATTTCGATTCTTTTTCCTTTCGTGAGATTTCTTTTGCTCGTAGCTTGCATATGCGGAAATAATGTCCTGCACCAGCTTGTGCCGCACGACATCCTTTTCGGAAAACTGGTGTATCACAATATCGTCCACCGAACGAAGCACGCGCATCGCTTCAATCAGACCAGAACGCCCCGGTTCCGGCAGGTCGATCTGCGTGATGTCGCCGGTTATGACCATTTTACTGCCCTCTCCAAGACGGGTCAGGAACATCTTGATCTGCTCAGAGGTGGTATTCTGCGCCTCGTCGAGAATGATGAAGGCGCGGTCGAGCGTGCGTCCGCGCATATAGGCGAGCGGCGCGATTTCGATGATATTCTTTTCAAGGTCGCGCTCGACGGTCTCCGAGCCGAGCATCTCAAAGAGCGCATCGTAGAGCGGCCGCAGATACGGGTCTACCTTGTCCTGTAAATCGCCGGGGAGAAAGCCGAGCTTTTCGCCCGCTTCGACTGCCGGACGCGTCAGGATGATGCGGTCGATGTCATGTGCCTTCAGTGCCTTGACAGCCATTGCCACAGCGAGATAGGTCTTGCCGGTGCCGGCGGGGCCGATGCCCAGCACGATGGTGTTGCCGGCGATGGCGTCCAGATAATGCTTCTGTCCGACGGTGCGCGGCCGGATCGGCTTTCCGCTGACGGTCAGCGCGACGGCATCCGCCGAGAGCGCCCGCACCTCTGCCGCGGCATCGTCCGCAACCATAGAAACGACATACCGCACAGTCTGCTCGCTGAGCGGATCGCCCTTGCCGGCATTCTGCATCAGCAGCTCAAAGGCCTCCAGCGCCTTATCCACATCCGGCTCCGCGCCGGTGATTTTCACAGTCGAACCGCGGTTGACGATGACGACATGAAACCGCTTCTGAATCAGGTTCAAATGGGTATCGTAACTGCCGAAAACGGCAGGAATCAGGTCGGGATTTGCTGCGTTCCATACGCGTTCTGCCATGCTGTTTGCTCCTTGATTTTGATGGTTCTTGTGCATCCGCACAATTCTATATCCATTATACCACAACGGGATTGAAAATGGAATAGTTTTAGGATTATTTCACAAAAATTTCACTTGTTTTCCCGATAATGCCCTCGATTTCATAGTGAATTTTCAGCGATATGCCCAAATCGGTCTCCGTGAACGACTCCGACCGGCTGAGAATGCGGTCCGCCGCGTGAAAATTCTGCTCATAGCGCGCCGCAGCCTCCCGGAGCAGGGCGCGGGCCTCATCCGCAGACCACTCCGTCAGGGCGGTGCGGGATTCGGTGTA
>JAILIG010000138.1 GCA_024695445.1 Oscillospiraceae bacterium | reverse complement strand
CTGTTTTCTGTCTGCGCCGTGGTGGGACTGCTTTCGGCTTGTGAAGTGCTTTCCTGCTTGCCTGCGCAGGCAGTCATGGATAAGGTCATTGCAAGGATCAAAAGAAGTGTGACCGATTTCTTCATACTGTAATATACCTTTCTGCTATAAATTCCGATATGTTTGTAACAATTATAGCACAACATCGTTGCATTGTCAATATAAACGCCATAGTACTTCTGACTTTGTATCAGAAATACTATGGCGAAAAACTTCTTTATCAGCGCAGCACTTATGGGGGGCAGGGCTTTTTTTACAAATGGGATTTCCAAAGTGACACTGTCTTTTTGGCGGGAGCCTGAAGGCGGAGCCCTCAGAGCATCCTCACGGCAGACCGGTCGGCTCCGGCTTGTTTCAGGCCGCTTTCGGGCGCTTTGGTTTCGGATCTTACTTTTCGGTCTTTGCAGTCTGCGGTGAGAGGATATTCCGGATTGCCGGCACGCTGAACAGAATCACGGCAGCGATAACGGTCAGGATGATTTCCGGCAGCATATACGCGCCGTTATAGACCGCGCTGTAAATGTACTTGTTTTCAGCGACAAAATCGAGCTCCTCCCAGATTTTACCGGTACTGGCAAACACATAGACGCCGCTGAAGAAATGGCTTGCAAAGCGTAGCAGCAGTGCAAACACGGTGCCGGCGATCCAGCCGCCCATGCCCTTTTTGCGGAAGATACCCGCAAAGCCGACAGCCGTATACGCGACGATATAGTCGAGCAGAATGCAGGCGGTCAGCATACCGGCTGTGAGGCCCCAGCCGAAGAGCCCGTCTTTCGTCACGCCCTGGAAGAACTGGAACAGCGAGAAGAGGAAGGAAACGCAGAGTCCGCGCACCAGCCCGTACTTGATGCTGTAAAGGCAGATCGGCAGCATCGAGACGAGTGTGATCGAGCCGCCGAACGGCAGCAGCTTTTTGAACGGGGTAATCAGGCTGAGGGCAATGCCGAGTGCCAGCATCATGGCGCCCTCGACAATGGCTTTGGTTTTGTGGTTGCTCATGGGAAATAACCGTCCTTTCGTGTGTCGGAGCAGGCAAGCAGAAAGCGCTGCCGGAAACCGTGCCGGCAGCGCAGAATGATCTGTTTCCCTCCGTCGGCATTATCCGAATCAGGTTTCGGGTCGGTGCGTTTCCGCGCACCCTCTCAGCCTGCCTAACAAGCTCCCCTTGTAAAATGTTTGCAGTCGTATTATAACACGCTTTTGGCCGTTTGTCAAGCTTTGGAAACGGGACAGCCGGCGAAAATCAGGTGATGCTCTGTAAAACGGACGGTGCTCACGCTGTCACACTGCGGCAAAGCCGCGTTCGAGATCGGCGATGATGTCGTCGATATGCTCGGTGCCGATGGAGAGGCGGATCGTTGCCTGCGAGATGCCCTGACCGGCGAGCTCCTCCTCCGAAAGCTGGGAATGCGTTGTCGTAGCGGGGTGGATGACCAGCGATTTGACATCCGCGACATTGGCGAGCAGGGAGAAAATCTCCAGGTTGTCGATGAAAGCAAAGGCTTCCTTCTGTCCGCCCTTGATATCAAAGGTGAAGATGCTGCCGCCGCCGTTCGGGAAATACTTTTGATAGAGCGCGTGGTCGGGATGCTCCGGCAGAGACGGATGATTGACCTTTGCGACCTTCGGATGATTTTTCAGGAATTCGACGACCTTTTTCGTGTTTTCCGCATGGCGCTCCAGACGCAGGGACAGAGTTTCCGTTCCCTGCAGCAGCAGGAAGGCTGCGAACGGCGAGATTGCCGCGCCCTGATCCCGCAGCAGCACCGCACGGATGTATGTGACAAAGGCAGCCGGACCGACGACATCCGCGAAGGAAACGCCGTGATAGCTCGGATTCGGTGCGGCGATCGGGGCATAGCGGCCGGATGCTTTCCAGTCAAATTTGCCGGAATCGACGATCACGCCGCCGAGCGTCGTGCCGTGTCCGCCGATGAACTTTGTCGCGGAATGCACGACAATGTCTGCGCCGTGCTCGATCGGGCGGATGAGGAACGGCGTGCCGAAGGTGTTGTCGATGACCAGCGGCAGACCGTGGCGGTGTGCGATTTCCGCAACGGCGTCGATGTCCGGAATATCGGAGTTCGGATTGCCGAGCGTTTCGAGGTAGACGGCCTTGGTGTTCGGGCGGATCGCGGCTTCGAGCTCCGCGAGGTTATGGGCGTTGACAAAGGTTGTCTCAATGCCGTACTGCGGCAGCGTGTGCGCCAGCAGATTGTAGCTGCCGCCGTAGATCGTCTTCTGCGCGACGATGTGATCGCCGGCCTGTGCCAGTGCCTGAATTGTATAGGTGATCGCCGCCGCGCCCGATGCGAGCGCCAGTGCCGCGACACCGCCTTCGAGCGCCGCGATGCGCTCCTCAAAGACGCCCTGCGTCGAGTTCGTCAGGCGGCCGTAGATGTTGCCGGGATCGGCGAGGCCGAAGCGCGCTGCCGCGTGCTCGGAGTTGCGGAAGACATAGGAAGTGGTTGCGTAAATCGGGACGGCTCTTGCGTCCGAGGCGGGATCGGGCTGCTCCTGCCCGACATGAAGCTGTAAGGTTTCAAAACGGTACTTGCTCATTGTTAATTACCTCTTTCATCATTTATAATTGTTTGGATTTCCGGCTGTGCCGGTTCGTACAGATCAGTTTGGATGAAAGCGGACACATTCGTCCGAAGCGGTAATTTTGCCGCAGAAGTGCGGGAAACAGAATGCTCATTGCAAGCGCTCCTTTAATATCCTATCTTTTTGGTATGCTTTCTAGGTTATTGCAATTATAGCACAGAGCGGGGGCAATGTCAAGTGTTTTTTTTGAATTCCGATTGATTCTGTAGGAATTAACAATCCTGTATCCGGATGCCGCGGTTTTTTTGACAGATAAAACGAAACCGCGGCAGGGGAATGGGCGATGACTGCCGCGCAGAGTCTTTTTCATAAAACGGAGGGCCGCACCGCATCTGCGGCACAGCCCTTGCTCCGGTTATTCTGTTTGTGCGGATCCGGCATCCGGATCTGCGGTCTGTCTGTCGCTGCCGGTCCGGTCAGCGCGGACGGTCACGCGGCTTTTGCCGCCCAGCGTACAGGTAAACAGCGTCAGATCCCAGTCCACCGACTGTCCGCTGAACATCTGCTCGACATCCCGCCCCTCGATCACTTCGATAAAGGAGACGGTATACTGATACTGCCGTCCGCCGGTGTCCGTGAATATAATCGCATCACCGGCGGTCAGCCTTCCGATCTTGCCGAAGTGGGAGGTGTAGTTGTGCGCGGCAATAATCAGGTCATTCGTCTGTGCGGCGCCGCAGTACCGGCAGGGTGCTTTCTTGAGATTCGGATAGCTCCAGCTGCTCATGACGGGCAGATCGAGACTGAGGGAGGGCAGCGAGATAAACCCGCAGTAGTTCTCCTCGCCGATCACGATATCCTCCGGCAGTTCGGCACTTTCTGTTTCATCCCCGTGTAAATCCTGTCCCGTGTGCTGCCCGGCATCCGGTTCGGTGCCGGCGGGCGCCTCCGGAATTCTGTCCTTCAGCTCGCTCAGCACCTCTTCGGCATATTCGGCTGCCTCGTCGCTCTGTCTGATATTGTATACACAGAGCAGTCCTGCGGACGCAATCATCAGGACGCCGAGGAGACACACAAGAATCCAGCCCTTATTCTTCATCTTTCTTCTTTCTTGTCCGCATCGAGATGCCCGCAGCAATCAGAATCACGCCGCCGATCGACAGCGGAATGACCGGCCACCAAAGCTGTCCGGTCTGCACCAGCTTGGGAACGGTGGTTGTCGTTTCGGGTTCTGTCGGGGAGGTCTCGGTTTCGGTGACGGTGGTCACGGTTGTAGTTTCCGTCTCGGTGACCGTGGTGGTCTCCGTGTAGGTGTTGCGGATCAGGAACTCCTTGCTGTTGTAGTCGATCATCACGGAATACGATTCGGGGACATCCCGCTCCACGGCCGTCCATTCGGTGCCGTCATCCGGTGCAGACCAGCTGAAGGTCCAGTTGTTTGCCGCATCGAGGCTGACCGACTGATTCAGTTTTCCGTCCCGGTAGAGGTCAACCGTCAGGCTGACGGGGCGTTTTCCGTAGGCGTTGTTGTCGTCAACCCAGATCTTCCGCACGCTAAATTCCCGCATCTGCTCGGAGAGCGAGGTGTAGTAGAATTTCGGGTATGCATCGTAATCCAGCGCTGCATCGGCATTGTTGATTTCCAGCAGCAGCGTGGACGGATAATAGACGGTGTTTTCGATCTGGAGTGTCTTTCCCGCAGCGAGATACAGTCCGTTGTCCAGCCCGCTGAAGGTCAGCTTGCCGGCGGTATCTGTTTTTCCCTGTTTGAGTGCGGAGAGGCCGGCTGCCGTGACATAGCTTTCAATGGTCTTGGCGGCGGTATCGACGGTTTTGGCCGAAAGGTCGCCGAGGTCCATGCTGTATTCAGAAAGCTCCGGAATAAAGTCGATCGCCGTTCCTCTCCGGACGCCGATCCGGTAGAGGGACCACTCCATTCCGGTGAGGATCGTGTCATCCTGACAGCAGATCAGCGTAATGGATTTTTCAGCGGCAGCGGCAGCTTTCCGGCTGAACTGCATCGGAAGCAGCAGGAGCAGCACGGCTGTCAGTGCCCGGAGGAGCCGTCTTCTTCTGTATGTTGCCGGCATGATGAATCACCTTTCCTTTCCTTCGCATCAAGCTCTTTGATGAGCGGATAAGCGGAATAATAGCGTTTTCTGCCGCCTTTTCCGCTGACAGACCAGTAAATCAGCAGGATCACGGCAAGCGGTACAAGGATAAACAGCATGGAGCTCAGCCGGTCTGCGAGAATGGCGTCGGCCGGGATTCTGACCTTGCGGGCTTCCTCGTCCTCTTCGTCGGCCTCAGCCGCCTCGGTGTTGATGTAGATCCGGTGCCCTCTGACCAGCAGCCGGTGCGTGTTGATGCCGTAGGGCGTACAGGTCATCAGTGTGACAAGATCCCTGCCGGGCTCCGGCCGGAGCAGATCCATTTCAAAGGGGCGGACCACATTGATCTGATCGACCTCATAGGTGAAAATGTCGTCGAGGACGGAGATGCTGAACTGATCGTCCTCGGTCAGCTTGTCCAGCTCGGTGAAGAGCTTGGCGGAGGGGAGTCCTCTGTGCGCGGAAATAACGGCGTGCGTACCCTTTCCGCCGACCGGAAGCGAGGTACCCTCCAGATGTCCGACAGCCACATTGAGCACATCGGAGCTGGTTCCGTTGTAGATCGGCAGATGGACATTGATCTTCGGAATGTCGATATAGCCGATGATCTCCGTGCCGGCAATTTTCAGGACCGTGTTGTAATCGGTCAGCATTCCGTAATCGGAAAGCGGGTCAGCCAGCTCGGAAAGCGACTGGTTGTATGCGCGTGCCTTTTCCAGCATGGCTTCCTTCTGGGAGGTATCCAGCACACCGACGGCCTTGTTATAGTTGTCGATCACCTTCGACTGCGTCCGTTCATTCCACCAGTTGCTGAAGGTCGGGTAGAGGAAGATTGCCACACCGAGCAGCATGATGAAAAAGAGAGCAGCCGTCATCAGCATATCGCGCACTTTCTTTTTATTCATCGGGGTTCTCCAGCAGACGCATCGAGTCAAACGGATACAGGCTCAGCCACACGACGCCGAGGATGTTTTCATCCGGTACGCAGCCGAAGCCGGAGTAGCGGCTGTCCACGGACACAGTGCGGTTATCGCCCATGACGAACCAGCGGTTTTCCTTTACGGTATACGGAAACTCGATATCGCATTCTCCGGAGGACGGAATCTGCACATACGGCTCATCGAGTACCTGCCCGTTGAGCGTCACCTTTCCGGATTCGTCAAGATCCACGGTATCTCCCGCGACGGCGATCACCCGCTTGAGCAGGAGCTTTTTGTTATAGTACAGCGCAATGATATCGCCGCGCTTCGGCGTTTTCAGCTTGCTGCACAGTACGATCTGATTGCTCATCAGTGTCGGCTCCATGCTGGTGCCGGTGACTCTGACGGCCGGCAGGAACACAGCGGACAGCAGAACGGCCGCAGCCGCAGCCGTCATCACGGAGATGACCGTGTTCCGGAGCGTTGCGGCAAACCGCTTGCGGTAGCGCAGACGGTTCCGTTCACAGCGGAGCTGTTCCGCGGTCGGGATTTCGTCGAGGCTCGTAAACTTACGCATGCTGTTCACCGGTTTCGGCCGGCTGTTCGCCGGAAAGCAGGAGTATTTTTGCACGCAGCTGATCGTTCTGTGCCTTCAGCTCGTCGATTTCGGTCCTGAGATAATAGAGCATATCAATCAGATCATCTTTTTTTGCTTTTCGCAGTTCCTTGTCTGTCATAGATACCTCCCGCGGAAAGGCACGGTTTTTCTGATGCTTCTTATTATCTATTATACATCGAAAGAAAGGGCAAGTCAACAAAAGTCCGGAAAAAAACGACTGTTTCCGAAAAAACTGTCATATCATATAATTTAGAGGTATCAAAATCGTGCATAATGACGCAATCGGATTCGCTGATTTGTAAAAAACACCATATGGTATTACAGACTGTAGTTTAAATAAACAAACTTGCTGCGGAATCATTCTGCAACATATACCAAAAGGTATATGCTTCCGCGAATAGACTTGCAGTAAAATCCGCCGGAACCGGAGTGATTCTATAACTGTCTGATTTAACAAGAAAGCCTCCTTTCTCTTGTGTATATTACACTAAAATGACGCTGAATCGGAAAAAAACCATAAAAGAGATTGACAAACATTACAGAAAGTGTTATAATGATTACAGAAAAAAGAAAACAGAGGTTACCGAATATCAGATAAAAAATCTTCCGGATAATCCCCCCGGCGGGACTGCACCAAAGCGCCCGGAAGCGGGAAATGTAAATTGATAAACAATGAAACTGTTATACGAATGGTAATTGCATGATTGTGATTTGCGTATGAGAACGATAGGTGAAATCATATGACCGATAAGGAATTCAAGCGGCTGCGCCGTTCCGATCTGATTGAAATTCTTTACGAATATCAGAAGCGGGAGCAGGCAATGCGTGAGGAAATCGACGCGCTGAAGGCGCAGCTCGAAGCCAGAGAGCTGAAAATTCAGAATGCCGGTTCCATTGCGGAGGCTGTTGTGAAGCTCAATGAACTGTTTGAAACTGCTCAGAAAACCGCAGATGAATATGTGGAGCAGGTCAAACGGAAAACAGACCGTGAAATGAAGGAGAAAGCCGCAAAGGCTGCGGAGGAAAAAGCCGGTCCGGGCGGAACGGGAAAAGGAAAACGCCGCCGCTCCGGACGGTAAGTGCCCCGCAGACAAACGGCAATGCAGCAACAGAAGAGGTATAATATGTCAACGGAGCATCAGGATCAGATTGTAGTTCCTTCACAGGAGCAGGTCGAATCCGAACTGAACAGAATCCGGTACAGGAAGCGGTTTATCCGAACACTTCTGAACACCGTTGCCGTACTGATTGTTGTTGCGGCAGCGGCTGTTCTGATATCAACCCTGTTTATGCCGGTCATTCAGATCTCAGGCGACAGCATGAATCCGACACTGAAGGACGGCGATATTCTGGTAACGCTGAATACAGACAGCGTTTCCTACGGCGATCTCTGCTGCGTTTCCTGGCAGAACAAGCTGCTGGTGAAGCGCGTGATCGGACTGCCGGGCGATGTCATAGACATCCTCGAGGACGGCAGCGTTTCCGTGAACGGTTCAGTGCTCGATGAACCGTATGTCACCGAGAAGAGCCTTGGACAGTGCGAGCTGGACTTCCCTTACGAAGTGCCTGACGAAAAGTTTTTCATTCTCGGAGACAACCGCCTGCTTTCGGTGGACAGCCGGAACAGGGACATCGGCAGCATCGGAAGGGATCAGATCACAGGAAAGGTACTGTTCCGCATCTGGCCGTTCCGTTAAAACTGTTCATCCATCAAGGAGGAAAGGAGGAGCAGATCAGACATGAACAAAAGCGTTGATACCTTTGTGTCCGAAGTGAAGAGCAAGCAGGCGCGGCGGCGCCGGATGATGTCACTGCTCCTTGCCCTTTCACTGGTTGTTACCACAGGCGTTTCGTGGGCACTCCACGGCGTTGGCCTGACAATGGCGAACGAAGCGGAGTGCGAAACGGAGGAGCATATCCACACCGACGCCTGCTATGAGGAGCGGCTTATCTGCGGGCTGGAGGAGGATGCAGAGCATACGCACAGTGACGAGTGCTGGGAGCGGACGCTGATCTGCGGCCTGACCGAGCACATTCACGATGCAGACTGCTACACAGGCCGAGCCGGCCCGGAGATCACAGCAGAAGAGCCGGACAGCGCCGGCGATGATGACGATGTGGTCATCGGCGGCATCGTCGATGCAGACGGCCATGTGATCCAAACGGTAAGTGTGCCGAAGAAGGCGCTCAGAGCACCGGGCGATCCGGAAATCCCGCTGGACACCGTTTCGACGATCGACAACATCGCCGAGGGCATCAAGTTCACGCTGTTCGATTACGGCGGCAGCGAGCTCGAATCGCAGAACAACCGCTATGTATACAGCTGGGATGAAGACAACCATGTCTGGACGCATCCGCAGTCGTATAACAGCAGTGACTTTGGCTGGAGAGACTCCGGCATCAACACCGGCAGAGATCCGGCAACTGACATCCTGTTCTTTGCAATGGGTACGCCGGTTGACAGGTATTGCCAGGATCCCGATGTCTATAACTACTGGGATGATAACGGCGTTCATCAATACAAGCCGGATATGAACAGCTATGCAGGTGACTACAATTCCGATCCGGTGTATCCGGGCAACCGGCCGGTCACGGGTATCGTGGACACCACACTCGGCGAGGACGGATATCCGAAGATTGCGAGTTCCGGCAACAGCCTCGCGTATCTGTTCGCACCGGGCACCTACGATGCAGAGCGGAATGTGGATCAGAGCGCGTACAAGACCGTTTATACCGATGTCAACCACCTGCTTCAGAGGAATACGGAGAACGGTCACCTGTTCTACGACAGCGACAAATACTACGCTTACTTCAACACCGACACCAAGGAATTTGATGTTTACAATCAGACTTTCGAGATCATCAACGACAATCACCACTGGGACGGTGATACAAACAACATTAAGTTCGACGGTGACGGCAACCCGATTGTATATGAAGGGAACAAAGATGAAGGTTTCAAGATCGGCTTCTTCCCCTTCGATGAATATGATCCGACGAGAAGAGATCCGAACTTCGACGGCAACGGCTACAACCACCACTTCGGCATGACCATGGAGGCGGAGTTCATCAACCCGTCCAAGGCCAATGTCTCGGAGCCGATCACCTTCAAGTACAGCGGCGACGATGATATGTGGGTTTTCGTGGACGGAAAGCTCCTGCTCGACATCGGCGGCATCCATGAGCCGGCGGGCGGCATGATCGACTTCACAAACGGCATTATCTGGACACAGGATAACGGTAATGACGGAAAAACGAAGAGCGAGATTAGAACGCAGCTGGAGAACTGGGGCATCATTCACAACGATACGGAGTGGAACGATCTTCCGATGCCGATCGGCATCGACACTTCGAGCTTCGGCGAAAGCAAGTGGATTGTGAAGAAAATCTCCGATGTCATTCCGAACTGGGACAGCACCGCACACACCAAGAGCCACAAGATCAATATGTTCTATCTGGAGCGCGGCGGCTGCTATTCCAACCTGGCAATGGAGATGAACCTTCCGACACTGAAGCCGCTGACCGTCATGAAGAATGTGGACTATCAGCAGCACCTGATTAAAGGCCTGTACGACGATCTGGACTACACCTTCCAGATCTGGGAATGGGACAAAGTGAATCAGGTCTGGGTGATTCCGCAGGATACCGACGAGAACGGGGATTTCTATCTTCCGGAATCGCACTTCACCTTAAAGGACGGCCAGAGAAAGACATTTGAGGGACTCGGACAGGACAGAAAGTTCAAGGTCGTCGAAGAAGGTGTGAACCCGAACATCTTTGACCGCGTGACTGTCAACGGCTCACCGATTGATGTTGCGGAAGGACAGGCTGCCACGGAGGGCGCGCTGCTCTCGGCCGTGAACAGCTACACCTTCAACAACCGGATCATTGAGGAGACAACGCCGCTGCGTGTCAAGAAGCTCTGGAGTCCGGATAATATCCAGCCGCCTCCCGGCTTTGACAAGGTCAAGTTCAAGATCATGCGGACCGATGTAGAAACCGGTGAGGAGAAGCAGATCGGTCTTCAGCAGGGCGACATCAAGGTCAGAACCTTTGTCATCTCCGCCGACGAATGGGCGGAGGGCAAGACGATCGAGGGCCTGCTGTCCCGGTACGGCAGTCACCGCTACACATACAGTGTCGTGGAGCTCAATGTACCGCGGGGGTTCAAGCCTTCCTACAGTACGGATGCTTCCGGCGCACTGGTGATTACCAACAAGGACGAAAAAAAGACAGACATCTACGCGGAAAAGCAGTGGGAAAACGAGGAGAATCCGCCGCGGATCAAGCTGAAGCTGACCAGGACGAAAACGGGTTACAAGCCCAGCAAACCGACGCAGCTGACAATCAACATCGTCGATGAGGCTGAAAACCCGATCCTCACCTACACATCGCCGGCGCAAACCGCAGGCACGCCGTACAACGGCCTGTATGCAGGCGGCACCGCAGAATTTGCCTATGTGATTCCGAAGGGCGCGGTGCTGTGCGAGCCGGACGGAACCTACCCGATTGCCTCTCCGGCGGGGCTTTACTACAAGTTCCACGAGGACGAGGGAATCCTTGAGGTACGGGATCTCGGAGCCGACGCCAACACGCTGACCTTTAAGGTGAATACCTCTCACGCGGAGGACAGCATCCTGCTCGAGCATCACTCCTTCTCCGATGATTCCATTGAGACGGGGGACGGAAAGGTGCAGGGCTGGAGCGTTCAGAACGATCCCTCCAAGGGGACGGACGCCAAGGTCCGGTTCGACGACTCGCTCTCCTACGGAAAGGACGGCGGCGCGCTGGAGGTCTATGACAGAACCAAGAGCTTCAACGGTGCGACGCTGGTGCTCGATCCCGCGAAGTTCCACGGAAATGTGACCTACACATTCAGCGTCTATGTCTACAGTCCGGTCGCAGACCGCTTCAAGATGACCTTTAACAACGGTCTCGGCGCCTACCAGCCGATCAGAGAGGTGGATGTTCCGGCCAACACCTGGACACAGATCACCAGCACAATCAAGCTGGGCGAAGGGCAGGACGGACAGATCGATCCGTACAATATGTTCATCATTGTCGAGTCGGTCGGTCAGGGCGATGACGGCGAATCTCTCCCAAGCGGCGGCGACCACTTCTGGATCGACGAATTCACGGCGCTCGAAGGTACAAATCCGGTCAGCGTCTCGTCAACAGACGGCAAGGTCACAATCGGCGAGGCCGCTTCGTCGCAGGGCACTGTGGTCTATGACTTCCAGTTCCAGAACAATGACAGCAGCGAAGGCTGGAATGTCATGGATTTCACCCCCCCGAATAATACGACGATCGAACCGGGCAGCAATTACTGGTTCCAAGGAATTGTTGTGACTGGCAGAAATGCACACAATGACGGTATTTCCATTCGGGTTCCGAATCTGGTTCCCGGAAAGACCTATCACTTTGAAGGTGTGGCACAGGAGCACGCCGGAACGAGTGCGCAGACCATTCAGCTGAGCATGAATACCGGAACCGGCCAGTATCCGCCCATTGTGCAGAATATTCACCTGAACGAGGACAGCGGAAATTCCTGGGAGGAGCACTTCTTTGAAGCGGACTTCACGGTTCCGGCGGGTGCGGATCAGAATACGATGTCGATCTACTTTGAAACGCCGCAGCCGCAAAACGGTGCTCAGGCAGATACCGGTGATTTCAGACTGAAGTACCTCACCATCACCGAAAAGGGGCAAAGCAGCAGTTCCGGCACACTGAACGACGAGATCGGATATGATGAATCGACCGGTCAGTATGTCACGGACTACAGCAATTACCGCATCGTGCTGGATGAAAACTCGCCGACCAGTCCGCAGTTAGAGGATGATGAGCCTCAGGCTGACGACTGGTACAAGGAGATCATTCTCCCCGATGATTCCGATGACGGTGCATCGTGGAGCTACCACTGGACCAACGATGCGGCAACGCCCCGGAATGATCCGCATTTTATTGATGAAGATCATGCGCACTTCTATTACAATTACTACATCGAGGAGACATGGATCGACAGCGAAGGCAATGAGCTGCATCAGGATGAAAGCGACGGCAACTGGTATGATGCGGATGGCAGGCTCGTTTATCGGGTAACTTACCTGAACGACGGCATTCGCACCAATGATCCGGACAGTCCGATCATCGTGAAGAACACTTATATTTGGTACAGACTGCCTGAGACAGGCGGTTTCGGAGCAGATGTGATTTTCGGATTCGGTCTGCTTCTGGCAATGACAGGTTTGATCGGCGGGTACGCCCTTCAGAAACGCGAAAGGAGGTTCAAATGATGTGAGCTTCCCCGCAACCTGTTGAAAAAAGGCATCCACTGATCAAAAAATGTTTTAAGGAGGATTCAATTATGAAAAAGCGTACAAGAATTGCATCCTGGCTGATTGCCGGAATGCTGGCATTAACTCCGGTTGCATCGTACAGTCTGACCGCATATGCGGTGGATTACACAATCACCGTGAACGAGGATACGACGGGCTACACCTACAAGGCCTATCAGATCTTCAAAGCCGGTGATGTGGTGGACAAGACCGTAGGCGAAGACACCGTGAAGGTGCTCTCCGACATCGACTGGGCAGACGGCTTTGGCGCGGATGCCTTCCTGACCGCATTAAAGGGCGACGATGTCTTTAAGGTCGGCGACACGAATCTGTTTGCAGAAGCGACAACCGCAAACGATGTCGCCAATGTGCTGAAGAACATTTCGGAGTCCGATGTCGAAAAGCTCGCAGAGTTTGCAAAGCTGGCAAAGGCCAATATCGGCTCAGTTCCTGCGACTACGAGCACTTACAACGACGAAAAGAGCAAGTATGAGATCAATGTGACCGGCTGCGGCTACTATCTCGTTGAGGAAACCGCGATTCCGGCGGGCAATCCGGCAGGCGAGAACGAAGTCTACTCCCGCTTCATGATGGATGTCGTCGGCGACGCAACGGTGGAGCCGAAGAGAGAGTTCCCGGAGCTGGATAAGAAGGTCACCGGTCCGAATGTAGCGGAAGAAAGCGCGGGTAAGGCCAACTCCGCCAGCATCGGCGATACCGTCAGCTACGAGCTCACCTCTGCAATGCCTGACAGAACCGGCTACTCCAAGTACTATTATGTCATCAACGATACGCTGGCAAGCGGCCTGACCTTTGTCCCGGCTTCGGTCGTGGTCAAGATCAACGGTGCCACGATGACTGCCGGCACGGACTATGAAGTGCAGACCGGTGATGACGCTGCTCCGTATACCTTCCAGGTCGTGTTCACGGACTTCCTGGACAGACCGGAAGCAAAGGGCGATTCGATTGTCGTGACCTACGATGCGGTTCTGAACGAAAAGGCAGACCGCACATCCGCAGGTAACCTGAATACCGCAAATCTGACCTACTCCAACAATCCGAACGAGAATTACGGCGGAACGCCGCCCACCGGCGATGAGCCCGGCGGAGACGAGCCGGTCGGCAAGACTCCGAACAAGCAGACCAAAACCTACACGGCAAACATCGTTCTGACCAAGACCGACGGAACGAACATCCTGACGGGTGCGAAGTTCAAGCTCGAAGGCACCGCTGCAAAGTGCGTCCTGATCGACGGCACCGCTTTTGTGAAGGACAATGAGCACGGTACTTACTACAAGCTGAAGAAGGGTACAGAAACCGTGTTTACCACAACCGCACCTGTAGATGATGCGGACGCAGAGGCAAACTATGACGGTACGGACAAATACAGCGAGGTCAAGAACATTGACTCGACCACAACTTATGAGAACATCTGCCTGGAAGCCTATGTCAGAGACGACGGCACGCTGGAATTCGGCGGCCTCGGCGTTGGCACCTACACTCTCACCGAGCTGAAGGCTCCGCAGGGCTTCAACCTGCTTGCATCCCCGATCACGATCGAGATCAAGAACGATGCTGCGACATTTGCCGCTCCTGCATGGACCGCAAAGAAGGACGGCGCTGCCATCGAGATGGATAACGCTACCGCAACAGCAGCCTTCGAGGTCATCAACAACGAAGGTTCGACGCTGCCTTCGACCGGCGGCATGGGCACCAAGCTGTTCTACCTGATCGGCGGTCTGCTGGTGGCCGGCTCCGGCGTGGTGCTGGTTACCAAGAAGAGAATGTCCGGCGTTGAGAAGTAAATCAGCCTGACAGCACACACACAGCAAATCCAATGCAGCGGGAGGCACCGTCCTCCCGCTGCAAAGTCTATCCGAAAAAGGAACTGCAAATGAAGCACAAATTATTGAAATGCGGGCTGGTCTTTGCTTTTTTTCTCGGTATCACACTGATTCTGTATCCGCCTGTCAGTGATTATATCAACACGCGGAACCAGTCGAGAGTCGTGCAGAATTATCAGGATACCGTGAGCGAAATCAGCGACAATGAGAAGGAAGAGATTCTGCTTGGCGCAGCGGAGTATAACCGCCGGCTTTCGGAAACGCCCGGCGCATTTTATGAGCCGGAGCTCGTGCCGGGTTACGCGGAGGCGCTGGATGTGACCGGAACCGGCATCATGGGCTATCTGAACATTGATAAGATTCATCTGGAGCTGCCGGTGTATCACACGGTGGAGCCGGAGGTGCTTCAGATTGCGGTCGGGCATCTGCCCGGCACCAGCCTGCCGGTCGGCGGAATGGGCTGTCATACGGTCATTTCCGGACACCGCGGCCTGCCGAACGCAAAGCTTTTTTCCGATCTCAACAAGCTGGAAATCGGTGACCGGTTTACGATTACGGTTCTGGACGAGGTGTTTACCTATCAGGTGGAACGGACGGAAACCGTGGAGCCTTACGAGGTGGACAATCTGCAAATTGAGCCCGGCGAAGACCTCTGCACGCTGTTTACCTGCACGCCCTACGGCGTCAATACGCAGCGCCTGTTTGTCCGGGGAAAGCGCGTTCCGAATGACAAGCTGGAGGAACGGCGCGTTTACTACAAGAACGAAGCCTACCGTGTGACGCCCGCGATTGTCGCGCCGGTCATTGCGGCGCCCGTGCTTCTGATTCTGTATGTTCTGATGATTGTATTCGGAAACAGAAAAAGACGCAAACACTGATGGAAAGTCCTTCCGGAGCGCCGGTTCCGGAAGGACTGTTTGCTGCCGCAGAGATACAAAGCCGCCCCGCAGATGATTTTCTGCGGGGCGGTTCTATGTTTAAAAGGAAAATGCAGAAAACGACTTTACGACACGGTCAGGGTTGCGGCACTCGAAGTAACGGAGCTGTTTGCGCCGGTGACGACGCAGCGGTACTTCTGACCGTTTCTGGCTGCGATCACAGCCACGCTCAGGGTTGCGGTTTTGTTGCCCTCGGCAGAGGAATCTTTCCACGCACCGCTGGTGTAGACCTGCCACTGATAGTTCAGATCGACGCCGGTTGCGGTAACGGTGAACTTTGCGGTCGTGCCGGCTGCCTGCGTCACAGACTTCGGCTGCGCGGTGATTGCGGTC
>JAILIG010000117.1 GCA_024695445.1 Oscillospiraceae bacterium | reverse complement strand
GCCCGCAGCGTCCGCGTCAGCCCAGACCGTAATCCGATACTCGAACATAAAAAACGCGCAGACACGAAATTGTCTGCGCGTTTTGTGTTTGGAATTCTCTCGGCCGGATACCGCTCTTACTTCGTTCCGAAAATGCGGTCGCCCGCATCACCGAGGCCGGGGACGATATACGCATCTTCATTCAGGTGGCTGTCCAGACAGCCGCAGTAGATGTCAATGTCCGGATGCGCTTCCCGGAGAGCTTTCAAGCCTTCCGGTGCAGCGATGATGCACATGAACTTGATGTTTGTGCAGCCTTTTGCTTTGATGAAATCAACGGCCTGAATGGCCGAACCTCCGGTTGCCAGCATCGGATCCGGCAGAATGACCAGACGCTCGTCGATTCCCTTAGGGAGCTTGCAGTAGTATTCGTGCGGCTCATGTGTCACTTCGTCCCGATACAGGCCGATGTGTCCGACTTTTGCAGAGGGGACGAGCTTCAGAATGCCGTCAACCATGCCGAGTCCAGCTCTCAAAATCGGAACGACTGCAAGCTTTTTCCCGGACAGAACCGGAACCATAGCCGTCGTGATCGGTGTTTTGACTTCTACAAGCTCTGTCGGAAGGTCGCGCAGAGCTTCAAAGCCCATCAGCATGGCGATTTCTTCAACCAGAATACGAAAGTCCCGCGTGCCGGTGCTTTCATCTCGCAGCAGTGAGATTTTATGCTGAATCAGCGGATGTTCCAAGATGACTGTCTTTCCCATTTTTATTCATCCTTTCATTTCTGTGCGTTCGGACATTACTTTTTGCGCTTTTTTTTGTTTTTGTTCCGCTGATTATTCAGCACTGCCGGATGTGTCGTTTTTTGTACGGCTGCCGTCTGCTTGGACTGTTTGACGGGCTGTTCAGACGGTTCTTCTTTGCTGTTGCGAAGAATCAGGTTGGTGAGGATGCCGAGAATCAAAGCTGTTGCGATTTCTGTGATTGTCACAGCGCCGAAAGACAGACTCAGTCCGCCGATGCCGCAGATCAGAATGACAGATGCGACGAAGAGGTTACGGTTTTGACCGAGATCAACCTTCTGGAGCATTTTCAGACCGGAAACTGCGATGAAGCCGTACAGTGCGATGCACACACCGCCCATGACACAGGCAGGAATGGAATCAACAAACGCGACAAGCGGCGTAATGAACGAGAACAGGATACAGCCGATTGCTGCTGCAAAAATCGTAACAGTGCTGGCGTTTCCTGTAATTGCGACACAGGCAATGGATTCTCCGTATGTTGTGTTCGGACATCCGCCAAAGAACGCGCCGAACATTGAGCCGACACCGTCGCCGAGCAGTGTTCTGGTCAGACCGGGAGATTCCAGAAGATCTCTGCCGATGATCGAGGAAAGGTTTTTGTGGTCGGCAATGTGTTCAGAGAAGACCACAAATGCCACCGGGACATATGCTGCAAACAATTTCAGAAAATAAGAACTGGTAAACTGTTCTGTGCTCTTAAACGCATCCAGGAAAGTCAGGCTCGGAAAGCTCAGGAAGGTCTTCAGAGTAACAGTATTGTCGGGCATCATATAGCGCTCAAAGATGTTGAAATCCACGATTTTGAGTTCGTTGATGTCAGCATAATTGCCGATAACGGTCAGAAGGGCTGCACATCCGTATCCGGCCAGGATGCCGATGATGAACGGAATCAGCTTAGCGGTCTTTTTTCCGTAAGTTGAGCAGAGCATGACGACGACCAGTGTGACAAGACCGCAAATCAATGCTGCATACGGTGATGCTGCCATCGTTTCCGCATTGAGCATAACATCACCCTTCTGCAAATCGCTGACGGCGTTTTTTGCCAGAGAAAGGCCGATGATCGCCACAGTCGGTCCGATAACGACCGGCGGCATTAAGCGGTTGATCCACCGGACGCCGACCAGTTTGACGATGATTGCGAGGAGAATATAGACAAGGCCTGCAAGCAGTGCGCCGACAATCAGTCCGAGCATACCGAGCTGCATGGAGATTCCGCCTGCAAATGCAGCACTCATTGAGCCGAGAAATGCAAAAGAAGATCCGAGGAAAACCGGGCTTTTGAACTTGGTAAACAGAAGGTAGATAATCGTTCCGACACCGGCGCCGAACATGGCTGCAGCCGGCGTCATGCCGTTTCCGATAATCATTGGTACCGCGATAGTTGCCGCCAGAATTGCCAGCATTTGCTGCAAAGCAAGAATCATCAGCTGGCCGAATTGGGGTTTGTCCGAGATGCCGTAAGTGAGTTTCATGGGATCCTCCTCTAATTAAAAATTGACATGAAAAAAGCCCTGTTCAATCAGACAAGGCTTCCGGTGCGACATTGCCGGGATCGGGCTTGTCGGCTTCATGTATTTTCATTATACAGCAGCATTCGGCATTTGTCAAGCAGATTTTTGCATCTTTTCGGAGATCCTGTTGTGCCGCTGTCTTGTTTAGTCTTTACATTTGCCGAAAAATGTGATATAATGGGCATAATCAAAGGATCTAAGGAGGAGTTGGATGAAAAAACGGGTATATGCTCTTATTCCTTGTCTGCTCATTCTGGTGCTGCTTGCAGTTTTTGCCGGCATTCGCTTGAAGCAGCAGGGGAACAGCAGTCAAACAGAGTATTCCATCGCAATCGAGGACAGTACTTCCACGGGATCTGAACGGCCGGTGACCTCATTCGAAAGCAGAACTTCTGCTTCAAAGCTTACCGATTCCGGCACGACAACAGCCAGTACAACTGCTTCAGATGCAGAATCTACATCGAAATCTGCTAAAACCCCAAAAACAAAAGCAACATCTGATACAACTGCGGCAACAACCGCTTCTGCTTCGATCGACAAGAACGGAAGCTATACTTCAAAAGAGGATGTTGCACTTTATATTCATACTTACGGGAAGCTGCCTTCAAACTTCATCACAAAAAAACAGGCGCAGGCGCTTGGGTGGTCAGGCGGTTCGCTGGAGCCTTATGCGCCCGGAAAAAGCATCGGCGGATCTCCGTTCGGAAATTATGAAGGCAGTCTGCCTTCAAAAAAAGGAAGACAGTACACGGAATGTGATATTGACACAAAAGGGAAATCTTCACGGGGTGCCAAACGGATTGTTTTTTCCAATGACGGATTGATCTATTATACCGGCGATCACTATAAAACCTTTGAGCTGCTTTACGGGGGGGAATGAAGATGTATCAGGTAACGATTAACTGTGCTGAAATCCGGGATCGGGAATCTTTTCATCAAATCTTTGCGCAGCGGCTGCGCCTGCCGTCGTGGTACGGTGAAAACCTCGATGCGTTGTTTGACTGCCTGACTTCCCTGAACAGTCCGACGACCATCAATCTGATCGGGGTACAGTCCATGCTGAACAGCCTCGGCGGCTACGGAAGGGCTGCAATCAATGCGATTGAAGCGGCCGAAAGGGAAAATTCCGATGTGCTGACCGTCAATATGGTTTGAACAGAAAAACGGCTTCGGATCAAAAAGCCGAAGCCGTTTTATGAATTTGACAGAATTCAGAGGAAGTAAAATTACTTCAGCTCGATGGTAGCGCCGGCCTCTTCGAGCTTCTTCTTCAGCTCTTCAGCCTCTGCCTTTGCAACGCCTTCCTTCAGGGTAGCCGGAGCAGCCTCAACAGCAGCCTTTGCTTCCTTCAGGCCCAGACCGAGCAGATCCTTGACAGCCTTGATGACGCCCATCTTGGCATCGCCGAAGGAGGTCAGAACGACATCAAACTCAGTCTTCTCAGCCTCAGCCGGAGCAGCGCCGCCTGCAGGACCTGCAGCAGCAACAACAGCGGTAACACCAAACTCTTCCTGAATTGCCTCGACCAGCTCAGCCAGCTCGAGAACGGAGAGCGCCTTGATATCTTCGATAAACTTCATAGTCTTTTCGGAAGCCATGATAATTCTCCTTTACAAAAATAATAAAATCGGAAAATGGTTTCGGGCTGCCTGTAATCAGGCTGCCTCTTCGTTCTTTTTGTCCACGAGAGCCTGGAGCGTTGCAGCAAGCTTCTGAATCGGGCCCTGGAGAGAGCCGACGAGCTGTGCGAGCAGGACTTCCTTGGACGGGATCTTGGAGAGTGCCTTGACACCTGCGGCATCATAGAACTCACCGTCGACGAAGCCAGCCTTCAGGCTGAACTTTCCGTCAGATTTGTCAGCGAATTCGCCGAGGATTCGTGCAGCAACCGTCTGGTCACCGTCGCTGATTGCGATTGCGGTCGTACCGTTCAGGACTTCGTCAAACTGCTCGAATCCGATGTTGTGCATTGCAAGACGGATCAGGGTGTTCTTTTCGACCATGTAGGTCACACCTGCTTCACGAAGCTCGCGTCTGAGCTTGGTGTCGTCCGCAACATTGATTCCCTTGTAATCGACGAGAACGCACGCAGCCGCACTCTTCAGCTTTTCAGTCAGCGCCTGAACCTTTTCCTGCTTTGCCTGCAAAACCTTTTCGCTGGGCATGATTTTCACCTCCTGATTGAATCTGCCGTAAATCAGACTGCGGAGGCATGAAAAAGCCTCTCCCGATGGACGGAGAGGCGGAGTTCATTCGTATAATCCGAGATGAAACAACCGGCACTCCTCGGCCGGACTTCCGATAACCCAAACGGATTATCTGCCGACTGTCTTTGGAATACGGGACTGTCTAATTCATTAGGCTTAATTATTATAGCATATTCTTTGTGAATTGTCAAGCACTTTTTCAAAATTATTTTGGAAAAGTTCCTGCGGCTTCCAGAGCGGCTTCGGCGGTCTGCAGGAGCAGAGCAGAGTCATCTTCGCCGCCCATAATGCGGGCAATTTCGCGGACACGCTGTGCATGGTCGAGCACAGTGACTTCTGTGTTGGTGGATGTATCGGTGCTGTGTTTTTCAATCAGCAGATGATGCTGTGCCTGAGTGGCAAGCTGTGCTAGGTGTGTCACGCATATGATCTGATGATGTGCAGAGAGCGCACGCAGTTTTTTTCCGATTTTTTGAGCTGCCTTGCCGCTGACACCTGTGTCGATCTCGTCGAAAATCAGTGTCGGGATTTGGTCGCGTTCTGCAAGTACGGCTTTCAGCGCAAGCATCAGGCGGGAAAGTTCACCGCCGGATGCGATTTGTGCAATCGGTTTCGGCGGTTCTCCGGGATTGGCGGAAATCAGAAACTCTGCCTGATCCATGCCTCTGGGCGTCAGCTTTCCCTGCGTCAGTCTGACAGAAAGCTGTACCTTTGGCATGTTAAGATATTCAAGCTCTTCTGCCACGCGAGCGGAAAACTGCTCGGCCAGTTTCATGCGGTGTGCGGTGAGCTGCTTGGCCAGATCGGTTACACGGTGCAGTCTGGTTTGCCGTTCCTGAGCAAGGCTGCGCAAACGGTCAGAATCATTTTCGATTTCGTCTACCTCACGGACAGCCTGCTCATAGATCTCACGCAGTCCGTCTGCATCCGTATGGTACCGCAGCGCTGTTTCGTTGACCGCATTGCGCCGGTTGTTCAGTTTTTCAAATTCCTCTGGGGAGAGCTGTCCATTGGCATAAGCGGAAACCTCGTCGGAAATGTCCCGCAGTTCAATATTCAGCGCGCGAAGTCGTTCCGCGAGCGGTTGTGCATCCGGTTCTGCATCCGCCAGACGGTTTAGCAGTTCTGCCGCTGATGAGATTGCGTCAGAGATGTTTTCGTCTCTGTCTGTCAGCATTCCTGAGATGGATTCGGCAAGCTGTGCGGTGTCTTCGGCCTGGGTTGCTGCCTGGAAGCGTGCATCAAGCTGCACATCTTCCTGCGGCTGCGGATCCAGTTCACCGATTTCACTGATAGTCTCCTGAAGGGTGCGGAGCCGGTCCATTTTATCCTGTTCGGTTTTCCGGAGCTGCGTCAGTGTGCGGGCAACGGCCTGCAGTCCGGAAAATTCATGCTGATACTGTTCCAGCAAAGAACGGTCATCACCGAAATTATCGAGAATATCTAGATGCCGTTCCGGACGCAGCAGAATCTGACTGTCGTGCTGGCCGTGGATATCGACCAAGGTTTCTCCGAGCGCACGCAGAAGATTTGCCGGAGCCGCTTTGCCGTTGACTCTTCCGATGCTGCCGCCGTCCGCAGAAATTTCGCGCGATATGATCAGCGCGTTATCATCGGTATCCTGCCCGTATTCGGCGAGAACGGCGCGGGTTGTTTCGGAAACCGGAGAAAAGACCGCCGTAACGGTTGCTTTTTTACAGCCGGTACGAACGAAATCGCGGCTGGTTCTCTGACCGAGGACTGCCTGGATTCCGTGAATCAGAATGGACTTGCCGGCACCGGTTTCTCCGGTGAACACATTAAACCCTGTTTCAAGCGGGATTTGAGCGGAAGCGATGACTGCCAGGTTTTCAATGGACAGTTCCTTTAACATGATTTTACCCCCAAATATGGGATTCAAGCATTTTGACCAGATTGGCGGCAGATTCTTCAGAGCGCGTCAGCACAAAGATTGTATCGTCTCCAGCGATGGTTCCGACAATCTGCGGAAGCTGTAAACGGTCCAGCACGACGCAGGCAGCCTGTGCGGATCCTGCGTGACAGTTGATTACAACAGTGTTCATGGCGTGGTCGAGCTTTACAACCACATTGTTCAGCAGGTTCGGCGGTGCTGAGGTAGCGGCGGTCGGTTTGCTGTAACAGTTCTGACCGCCGGCGGTGCGCTTCTTTCTCAGTCCAAGCTGCCGGATATCTCTCGAAATGGTTGCCTGCGTCACCTGAAATCCCTGCTTCTCCAGCAGAATGCGTAAATCGTCCTGCGTGCAGACTTCCCGTTCGGAAATCAGTTTCAAAATCATTTCATGTCTTGCGTTGGGCATGGCTGCCCCTCCTTTTTGTCATAATCTGTCTCTTATTATTCTGTTTTGCTATGCGATGTGACGCTGTAATGTTCTCTCAGAAGCGATATTAAAAACGCACATCCAACTGCTTGAGCGGCTGCATGAGTTTGCCATTCAGCGAATCGTAAAAAGCGTGTCCTTTGCAGTCAACAAACGGCATGGTTTGCGCAGCTGCTGTCACGCTGAAGGACTCAAGGTTTTGCAGTACAGCAGCTTCACAGCCGTCTGCATGGACGCGAAGTCCTCCGGTTCCTGCTCCGCGGTAGCAGACGCGAATGCTTCTTTGCGGCGAAAACAGCATGGGCCGTGCAAACAGCGAGTGCGGGCAGATCAGGTTCATTTCAATCAATGACAGATCCGGCTCCATAACAGGGCCGCCTGCCGAAAGTGCATATGCTGTAGAGCCGGTCGGCGTAGAAAAGACAATCCCGTCCGCACGGTAGACGCCGATTTGCCGCTCATCCACATATACGGCAAAATCACAGATCCGTCCGTTCAGACGCGATGCGTATACATCATTGAGCGCATTGAGCGACAGGCCGTCATGCTGCCCGCCGATAATGGTTGAACGGAGCAGCATTCTGTTGCTGATCGCATAATCACCGGTAAAGAGCCGATCGAGCATAAAGAGCTCGTCCGCTTCAAACGCAGCTAAAAAGCCGAGCGTTCCGGTGTTGATTCCGACCAGGCGAATCGGCTTTTTTTTTCGCTCGTCGGCATAGGAGAGCAGTTTGCCGGCACAGCGGAGTATTGTGCCGTCTCCGCCGATGGCAACGGCAAAATCTGCATCCTCAAACAGTTCCTGCCGGGAATTTACAACTGTTATGTCAGAGAATGCCGCTGCATCCTCCGCCGTCATACAGACCTGCGCACCGTGGGAACGAAGGCGTTCGCACACCTCCGCAGTTGTCTGATGTGCGGCTTTTTTTGAGAGATTCGGGCAAATAGCAAATTTCAAACCGGAACCTCCTTTGAATTATTTAACATACCGAGTGCCAGGTGAAGCAAGAATTCTGTGTTTCCGCTTCCGCCCTTAATCGGCGATTCACATTCGGCACAGATACTGAACCCTGCAAGGGATGCGGCGCTGCGCACAGCTTGTAAAACCTGTCTATGCACCTTCGGATCGCGGACGATGCCGTTTTTGCCGATTGCGGCTCTGCCGGCCTCAAACTGCGGTTTCACAAGCACGACCGCTGTGCCGTCCGGTTTGAGCAGCGGCGGTATCGACGGCAAAACCTGTGTCAGGGAAATAAACGAAACATCACAGACAGCAAAATCAGCCGGAAGTCCTTCTGTCGTAGGAGAAAGTGCGCGGATATCGGTTCCCTCCATGGATTTCACCCGCGGATCATTTCTTAATTCTTCGGCCAGCTGGCCGTGACCGACATCTGCGGCAAGGACAAAGGCTGCACCGTTTTGCAGAAGACAGTCCGTGAATCCGCCGGTCGATGCACCGATATCAAGACAATGCAGCCCGGTAACCGAAATTCCGAATTCCGCCAGTGCATAGCGCAGCTTATATCCGCCGCGCCCGACAAACGGAAGAGAACCGGTTACCGTGATGCTGTCAGAATCGGAGACCTTCCTGGACGCTTTCATGCAGACTGTTCCGTTGACACAGACAAACCCTTCTGAGATTATCGTCTGTGCTTTGGAACGGGTTGCGCAAAAACCGCGGGCTGTCAGGGCACAGTCAAGGCGTTCTGTCATCATTTTGCTCCGTTTCTTTGACCAGGCGGACAATGTCATCGGTGGAAAGGCCAAGCTGTTCGATACAGCGATCCGCAGTCGATTGCCGGATAAAGCCTTCTGCTGCACGACATCGGAATGATCCGTTCCAGCCGGAATACAGCAGTTTCGCAGCCATTTTTTCGCCGATGCCGCCGGATGCTTCGCTTTCTTCCAGGAAGAGGATGCTTTGGTACTGCATGGCAATGCGGATTGCTGTTTCCGGAATCGGGAACACCGTCACAAGCCGCAGCAGACTGCAGGCCGTCCCGTTTTCGTGCAAAATCCGAATGGCCTTAGAAGCATTGGCAGAGATGCGGCCGAATGTAATCAGTAAAATGCCGCCGCCGTCCTGGTGGGACAGGACTGTTTCAGCGGGCAGGGGAATATTCACCGGCTGACTACCGCGCGGATATCGCACTGCGGCAATACCCTGATCCTGATAGAGTGCCGCCGAAAGGCAGACCTCCAGTTCCGGATAGGAAGCCGGAGAATAAATTTTGACATTCGGAATGGTTGTCAGCATCGGGATATCGAACATTCCCTGATGTGTTTCGCCGTCTTCGCCGACAATGCCGGCACGGTCCACAGCCAGCACGATATGGTTGTCAGCAATTGCTGTGTCATGCAGAATCTGGTCGTATGACCGCTGCAAAAATGTAGAATACACAGCAAATACCGGAAGCATTCCCATTGACGCCAGTGCAGAACAGAAGGTAACGGCGTGCTGTTCTGCTATTCCGACATCAAAGAATCGGTCGGGATGTGCAGCCGCAAAAAATTGTAATCCGGTGCCATATTTCATCGCGGCTGTAACCGCACAGAGCTTTTGATCTCGTTTTCCGAGCGCTGTCAGCGCTTTGCCGAATACGGTTGAATAGCATTCGTCAACGGAGACTTCCGGGTTTTTTTCATCCAGGTCAATCCGAGAAAGGCCGTTCCCGCTGGATGATGTGCGGGGAACGCCATGATATTCTCCGGGGTTTTCTTCCGCCGGAGCGTAGCCTTTGCCTTTGATTGTCTGGACATGGACAACGACCGGACGCTGATAGCTTTTGGCGACCGACAGTACCTCGTCGAGTGCCTCCAGATCATGGCCGTCTACCGGGCCTAGATACACAAATCCGAGATCTTCAAACAGGGTGGTCTGTACGATGTTTTTGCGAAGACGGTCTTTGGTATTCTTCAGACCGCTGACCAGTTTGCTGCCGATTGCCGGCGTTTTGCCGATGACGCGCTCAACACTCCATTTTGCACGGACATAGCCGGTGCTGCTGCGGATTTTTGAGAGGTATTTGGCAATCGCTCCGACATTTTTGGAGATGGCCTGATTGTTGTCGTTCAGTATCACAATGAGCTTCGAGCGGCTCTTTCCGGCATTGTTCAGACCTTCGTAGAACAATCCGCCGGTCATGGCACCGTCACCGACGACTGCTACCGCATAGTGCGGATCTCCCTGAATCCGGAACGCCTCCGCTATGCCGAATGCAGCGGAAACTGCTGTGCTGGAATGACCGGTGATAAAGCAGTCGTGGGGCGATTCTGATGGCTTCGGAAAGCCGGAGAGACCGTTTTCCTGCCGGAGTGTCTGGAATTCGCCGACTCTTCCTGTCAGGATTTTATGAACATAAGCCTGATGACCGACATCCCATATGATGCGGTCCTGCGGGGAATGAAAGTTTCTGTGCAACGCCAGTGTCAGTTCCACGACACCGAGATTCGATGCGAGATGTCCGCCGGTTTTCAGCACTGTACTGATTAAAATACGCCGGATGGACTCGCAGAGTGCGATGCACTGTGTATGGTCAAGTGTCCGCAGATCGTCCGGAAGCTTCAGATCCTGTAAGGCGGTCTGCCGCTTGACACTGAATTGCCGTTCTTTATTCATGTTTTGCTCCGTGCGGCACTGCATCGGCAGTGTCCGTCAATCATGATTCTTCCGTACTTGTATCGGAAGCGTTCCCGATCCCTTCAATTTTCAGACGGGCATGATTCAGTTCCTTTTCACATTCTGCAGCAAGCGCTGCACCTTCGGAGTAAAGCGTTACCGCATCCTCAAGCGGCAGGCCGCCTTCCTCCAGCTTCGCAACAATCTCTGTGAGACGCTGCATTCCTTCTTCATATTTCATGCGGTTGTTCCTCCGGAAATATCTGTAACCTGTGCGGTGACGGTTCCGCTTGCGAGCCGGATCTGAAGCAGATCACCGCGGCTCAGCGCAGACGCATCCCGTGCAAGTGATTGATCGCGGTAAACAAGTGCGTATCCGCGGTGCAGCACTGCAACCGGACTGACCGCCTCCAGCTTTCCGGTCTGGAGCATCAGTGTCTGTTCGTGTTTTGCAAGAAACCGCCTGACAGCTTCCTGCATTTTTTGCCGCAGAGCGGATAGCTGTTCCTGTCTGAGGGTGAGACAGTGCATGGGGGACTGGAGCCGGAGTCTGCTGCGGGCTTCATTCAATTGATCGGCAGACTGCTTCAGCAGGACTTCTGCTGCTTGTTTCAGCCTGTCCTTTTGCAGAGAAAGTGTCCTGCGCAGGACTGCAATATCCGGAACCGCAAGCTCAGCCGCCGCAGAAGGTGTCGGCGCACGCAGATCGGCGACTTCATCCGCGATGCAGTGGTCGGTTTCATGTCCGACTGCGCTGACGACCGGCACGGGGGATGAAAATACAGCATTTGCCACTGCTTCCGACTGAAAGGCAGAAAGGTCTTCATTTGAGCCGCCGCCGCGCCCCATCAGAATGATATCACAGCCGTCATCGCCGGCTTGCCTTATAGCATCAGAAATCGACTGCGGTGCAGCTTCGCCCTGCACAAGTGCGGGATAGACTTTTACGACACCGATCGGGTATCTGCGGCTAAGAATTTGCAGCATATCCTGCAGGGCAGCGCCGCTCTGCGAGGTGACAATGCCGATTTTTTTCGGCATATGCGGCAGAGGCCTTTTGTGTGCCGGATCGAAAAAACCAAGTTTTGCGAGCTTTTCACGGCGCTGCTGTAAGGCGAGTGCCTGTGCGCCGATGCCGTCCGGCTGCATATCTGTGACCTGAATCTGGTACGAACCGTCCCGCTCATAGAGTGTGATGGAACCCTGCACCAGAATGTGCATTCCGTTCTCCGGGCGGAATGGGAGTCGCTCTGCGTTTCCGCGGAACATCACTGCGCGTACAGAGGCTTCTTCGTCGCGGATACTGAAATAGCAGTGTCCTGAACGGAAATTCTGCGTGAAATTGGCAATCTCCCCCCGAACAAACACGATACGAAGATTGCTGTCCTCCCGCAGAATGGATGCGACATAACAATTCAACTGCGTGACAGTCAGAATCGGCATGAGAACCCCTCCCTTCGCGCGGCATACACAGCGACACCGGCAGCGTTGTCACAGGAGAAAGCCGGTTCTGCAAAGGCAGTCCGGAGATCGGTGCGGCGAAGGGCGTTCTGAATCAGCCGGTCAGAAAGCACACCGCCTGCATACAGCACGGAAGATGCTTGCGTCTTTTCTGCTGCTGCTTCTGTCATGGCCCGAATGACGGCTGCAACGGAATTGAGTGTATATCTTGCGATATCAGATGGCGCTGCACCTTTACGGTACATCGTTTCACACTGGTTTTGCAGACCGGACAGCGAGCAGCTTCCGTCTTTTAGCTGAAAACGCATCCTTTGCTCGGATGTGCTTTCGGAGGCAAGCTGCTCCAGTGCTGCACCGCACGGAAACTTTAGGCCGAGCATCAACCCGATGCGGTCGATTGCCTGACCTGCTTTCAGATCAAGAGAACCGGAAACGGGTTCGATCTGAACCGCCTTTTCCGCGTGTGGGATGCAGCGGACACAGTCAGTTGTTCCGCCGCTGACATGAAATGCCAGAAACGGTAGGGCATCAGCATTCAGCCAGTCCATGCAGCCGGCAGAGTAAAGTGCTGCCAGAATATGACCGGTTTGATGTGATGTTTCATACACCGGAACGCCGTGAGAATCTCCCAGCATTCGTGCAGCAGCCATACCTGCAAGAAAGCAGGGCATATAAGAGCCTTCCTGCGGGCGCGGGGATACCGAAACACCGATTGCATCGGGGCGCAGGGCAGTGCCGACGCGTTCGGACAGCTGCCGGAACAGTACGGGCAGCTGTCTGACATGATGAAAAACGGCGTCAGACTGGCGCAGTCCGGCGGCGCCTTCCGGGACGGGAAGTAGCTGCTTTTGCTGCTCGATCACGCCGCGTTCTGTGTCCAGCCATGCCAGCGAGGTGGTGTAATTTGAAGTGTCAATGCCGAGAATGTTCATATCTGGGTGCCGTCCGGAATGGATTCTTTATTCAATCCTCTTGCGTATGCTCCCAGAAGCCCGTTCAGAAAACGGACATCCTCCGGAAAATAGGAGAATTCTTCGCAAATTGCCAACGCTTCGGAAATAGCCGCGTTGACAGGAACTTTCTCATCATATGTAATCTCATAGATTGCCACCTGCATGATTGCGCGCAGCAGCTTCGGAATGCGCTGGAGCGCACGGCGGGGGCTGTGCTGCTGGATAATTTCATCCAGCTCCTTTGATTTGCTGAGCACGGAATCCGTCAGAAGACGGACATTTTCATCATACGGAAACTCTCCGGATACTTCAGCAATCTGATATAGCGTCTCTGCGGGATCATCCCGCATCAGGCTCTGATAGACTAAAATGACAGCTCCCACGCGGATCTGATGTCTGGAATAATTCATTCTGGTTTCCCTTTCAATTAGTCAAATACAATGTCCGTCGCAATGACATGAACCTTCGAGACGATGATGCCTGTCGTGTTCTGTACATTTTCTTTGACATCCTGCTGTACCTGCTCCGCAACCGGCTGGAGTCTGGCACCGCTTTGGAGAATGATACGGACCGTGATTTCAACCGTATCACCCGCAACAGACACCGTAACCGGCTGTACGGACTTCAGCAGATTGTTCTTTTCCGGCGCAAGATCTTCCACGCCGGCGACTTCTTTTGCAGCTACGGCTGCAATCGAGCGAATGACATTCTCGGAGATCCGTACCTGTCCGGCCGTACTTGTTTTTTTCGGATACTGATTACTCATATCAATTCCTCCCTTGATGGGTTCTGATGATATATGTGGCTGTGCCGGGGCGTTTTTGCCGTTCGGCTATACATATATTATTATACCAGATTTTTTCGGATTACACAAGCCCCTTTTTTCAGGTTTATGCAAGAAAAAAAGCAAAAACGACGGGTTTTCTGCATAAAACAGCCGGACAACCGTTAATTCAGCCGTCCGGCAAGCCGTATTTGTATCATGTTTCAGCTTTTTACTTCAAAAATCCGGATGCCCTCTGGCGAAATATCCGTTTCTGACAATACGATTTCTTTGATTGCTGCTGCCTGTGCCGGACTCAGACCGTCACTTTCCACCACAACCTTGGCTGTCTGTCCGTCCAGATAGACAACACAGTCCTGAAATCCCTGAGACAGAATCAGGCTTTCAATGACATTCTCACTTTTAATCAGCTGCGAGACACTGACGGCGTTAATCGCATTGGTCACCATTTCGTCTTTGCTGATGTCACCGCCGCCGATGATGCTCTGCAGTGTCTGAACGGCGTTGTCCCGGCTTGTCTGCTTGTCGAGTCTGGCCTGTGCAAAATAGTCTGCATTGTTCAGATTTGCATTGACCATTTCGGCTGTTCCGTACGCAGAACGATCGCTGGCGGATGCGGCTGCTTCCTGTACGGTATTTACGGCAGAGTTTTCCTGCGGCTTCGGCTGCGTCAGACCGTTTCCGCCGCCAAGTACATAATTCAGATATACTGCCGTGCCGAGAATCAGTGTCAAAACACTGAGTATCAGCTGCTTCCTTCCGATAATCAAATTGGGCATTTTCATGACAGAGTTCCTCCCTCATTCATTGTGGCATGACATTTCTTCCGACATAAATTTGTGCCGGGGACAATCCGAGAACAGTGCTGACAGCTGTCGTAACCGCTTCCCGGACTGCTGCGTGATCTCCGCCGCTGCACAGAACGGCAACGCCCTGCACAGCAGGGTAATTTGTGCTGGAAACAAGCGCATTTTCCTGACCGTTTGATTTTGTAACAATGATTTTAGATTCCTGTTGAACTGCTCGGTCACTCTTGGATGATTTCACCTCCTCGGCAAAAATCTGTTCTTCGGATCGGCTGACAGTGACGGTAACACGAACTGCACCAACCCCCTGCAAATCGGAAAGCATTTCAGTCAGCTTTGTCTCAAGCTGTTCACAGTATTCCGATGCAGATGCAATAGAATTACTTTCAGGCTTGGCCTCGGCGACCGGCTGACGAATCTGCGGACTGCTGCATCTCCCGGAAAGGAGAATCAGCAGCATACCGCCTCCTCCGAGCAATCCGACAAGACGGTAGCTGTTTCCGGTTTTCAGGGCATTTCGCACCCTTTCAATCAGCATGAGCATCCTCCTTTACGATTTCAGCATCCGGACCGAGCCATTCTCGCAGATATACTGTTCCGGTCAGCAGATTCCCTTTGACAGATACCCTGTCTATTGTTATGCTCCCGCTGTCTGTAATATGCAGATCGGTTTTGACGACCTGACAGGGAACTTTTCTTTCTGACAGCGCACGGTTCAGTCCGCTTTGTACTGTTTCGCAGAGTGCGTTTTTCTGCATTCTTCCTGCTTGTTCGGCGATTTGAACTGTGGTTGAGGATGGTTCTGCTTCCGGAAGACTGAACGCGGAAAAATCAATGCCGGCCACTGCTTTGACTGCGGAAGTTACCAAAAGCAAGGTCATCAGGATCCGGATCTGTTTGCGAAAAACTTCTGTCGGCAGGATCTCCTCTGCATAAGAAAGGCCGAACGCGACACAGCAGATGCAAAATACTGCTGCTGAGAATTGTTCCGTATTGATTCCTCCTTTTATCCGCGGCACAGCATCAGCATGACGGCTGTTGAGAAAATCAGCATTAAGGCATAGCTGACCAGCATGGCAAATGCTCCGGACAGAATCTGCTCAGAATTTGCAAACAGCTTTTTCAGCATCTCAGAATCGACGATTTCAGCGGTGATGCGGCAAATCCGAAATATCAGCCGGTAGAGAATGACGGAAATGACAGGTGGCAGGATGAGAAACACGACCGCAAGGATTCCGGCAGCGCCGACACCGGTACCAATAAGACGAATGCTTCCGGAAACAGAGCTGTAAGTATCAGAAACAGCGGAACCGACAATCGGTATCAATGCAGAACTGAGCAGTTTTACTGTTTTGGAACCGACTGAATCCGCAGCTGAAGCAACAAAGCTTCGGACGGAAAGTAATGCAGCGAACAGTGCCATGACAGTGCCAAGAATCCAGCTGACAGCGGAACGCAGTCCGTCAGCAATGCTTCCGAGGCAAACGGACGGACTGATCGCATCTGCAATCCCGAGTGCTGTCGCGGCTCGCAGCATTGGAAACAATAACGCTGTTGTCAGCTGTATGATGAACTCCGTCAAAAACAAGATGATCAGCTGATAAGCGGCTGCACCTGATACAGAACCCCCGGCAGCCAGAAATCCGGAAAAAACAGGGACAAAGCCGGCCATTAGAACGCGGCCGTCGTCCAGTGCTTCAGCAGTGCGGGCCAGGCTTGTGACCAGTGGGATTGCCGTGCTGGCCGCAATCAGAAGGACACTGATTTTCGAGAAAGTGCGCTGCATTTCCGGCGCGCAGTTTCCGGTGCCGGAGAGCAGCGCAGATACAGCCGTCAGTGCCAGAAGACCGCCAAGCGTAAAAAAAGGTGCTGCAGCTTCGCTTTTGACAGAATTCCAGAACGATGACAGCATTTGGGACGGGCCATAGTTTAATACAGTTTCCGGTGCGTCCGGTATAATGCCGGCGCTGTCCATTTCTGCTTGCACAGCCTCCGGAAGCGGGATTTCAACAGGGGGAAGCTCTGAATACGGAGTGTCCTCGGCTGCTGCATGAATGCCGAAACAGCACGGCAGAAGAAATATACAAAAGATTACGCACATAAAATGCTTCATGAAACCACCTCCCGCAGTGTACGGAGCAGCGGATCCACCAAAGGAAGCGAGAGCAAGAGTAAGGTCGCTTTTCCGGCCAACAAAACAGCGCTCCGCATGGCGGATTCTCCTGCGTCGCGGCATATTTCAGAAGCAAATTCCGTAATCAGACAGATTCCGATAGCTTTGCTTAGAAGGGCAGTTTGTTCTTCCGACAGCCCGCCGAGGCTCAGCATGGAATCAATCCGCTGCAGGACGGGAGCGAGTGCAGCGGATGCTGAAGCGGTCAGTATGATTCCGACCAGAAGCGTCAGGAGCATAGCCTGTTCTTTTGCATAGGATTCCAGCGTCTTGGCAATCAATACGGCTGTCACAGTGAGACCGGCGACCTGTATGACCGTTACCATAGACCGAATACCGATTTTACGGTGTTAAACAGTTCTGATATTTCTCCGATAATCATCATCAGAACAACAATCAGTCCGGCCAGTGTTGTCAGCATTGCCTGCTCCTCCCGTTCCGCGCGTTTCAGCACAAGATTCAGCACAGCGACAATGATGCCGATGCCGGCTACTTTAAAAATAAAATCAATGTTCATGCTGAAACCTCATATGCACTGGATTTTGTTGGCTATAACAGCAAAATAGAGATAAAACATCCGGCCAGTAACCCGAATTTGCAGTACAGATTGCCGCGCTGTCTGGCTTTCTGTTCCGCGTCCAGTTCGATTTCCCGCAGTTGTTCCTGACAAAGAGTCAGAGCGGAAAGCTGCCCTTCCAGTGTGGTGCTGCCGAGGGTTTGTCCGACTGTTTTCAATATGTCACGCACAGGCTCCGTGAGGCACGAATCATGCTGCAGTGCCTTGTCCCAGCATTCCGGATAGTTTTCAGCATTTGCTGCGGCTTCCTGTAAAAAAACAAGCTCGCGGAACGCGGCCTGTCCGGCAAGAAAGCAAAGCAAATCCGGTACAAAAGGGAGCGTATGCTGCAGTTCCGTACAGATTGCGCTGAGCAGCCGGCGCAGAATCCGGATCAGCTCAACAGTTTGTCTTAGTTTCGCCGAAGCAAAACAGCCGCTCAGTGTACACGCGCATAAAATGCAAGTGAGTCCGGTGTATTTCATCTTGTGCCTCCTTGCAAACGCTCTGCAGCCTGAATCTGTCCGCACTGCGTACCGGTTCCGAGCAGAAATGCAGCATCAAAAACACCTGCATCAATCAGCATACGGATTTGCGGACGCTGATATATCTGACGCAAGCCTGCGGCGTGGGCAGATGCAATCAGCCGTACACCGGTATTCACTGACATCAGAATTGCCTGTGTTTCAGTACTTCCGCCGATTTCGTCACAAATCAGAACGGATGGGGACATGACACGAACTGCGATGGAGATTCCTTCTGCTTTTGGATAGCCGTCCAGTACATCGGTCTGTGAACCGACCGAGAACTGCGGAATACCGTTTTGTACGGCTGCAAGCTCGCCGCGTTCATCTATAATACAGACATGGGCAGAATTTCCAAGGATTCTGGCGATATCGCGTAATACTGTTGTTTTTCCGGATGCTGGCGGACCGGCAATCAGGATTCCGCCGTTGATTCCGCGCAGAAGCGGGTGTTGCAGCAGTTTTTCGGCGCATCCCTTTCGTTCGCTTGCAATGCGGAGATTGATTCCGCTGATTGCCCGCACGGTTTCAACTGCTTGTCCCTGTACGACTGCCGTACCGATGATTCCGGCTCTGTTTCCGCCGGCGGTTGTGACATATCCCTGTTTCAGCATATGCTGTACGGCATGGTGGGAATGTGTGCATAAATTCTGGTAAAGCGCGTCCATCCATTCCCGTGTGACGGTGATTCCTAGTGTATCGTCGGTTGTGCAGGAACCGGATGCAGTCAGAGAATATTCGGTTGACTGTTTGACAATGCGAAGCGGGCGGCAGAGCCGCAGCCGTATTTCGGTGATTTGGGAGGCTTCCTGCTCAGGAATATGTAAAAGCGCCTGACGGAGCGGGGACGGGAAATAGGGGAGTGCACTGCGGAAACTGCTTCGATTCTGCATTAGAATGACCGCCTTTTGTTCATTGGACGGCGGGGTGGCTGTCCTTGCCGTTCTGTTATATTCTATGTGTGCTGCTTTCCGTTCAGAACAACCGGCTCTGACGGATTCTGTCAGGATCGGCAACGATGCAGAATAAAGGCGGCTGAATCGTTTGACGCGCATAAAACCGGACTGATTCACATATGCAAGTCATGAGGTGATAGGATGTTTGGCTTTCTCACGGCACTTTTCACGCAAATGACATGGTTTTTGCTCCATGTCGATCACAACGCTGCTTTCCCGCCGCCGTTTTCCAAGGCGGA
Organism: Oscillospiraceae bacterium; assembly: GCA_024695445.1. Classification (GTDB taxonomy): domain Bacteria; phylum Bacillota; class Clostridia; order Oscillospirales; family Ruminococcaceae; genus Firm-04. The sequence continues at coordinate 47,938 of JAILIG010000117.1, read as the reverse complement.
AGAAGCAGAATGCCTTCGCCGTCTGTCAGAAGGGGATGAATCTGCACGGCAGGAGCTGATTACGCATAATCTGCGTCTGGTTGCTCATATGACAAAGAAGTTCTATACGCCGGAGCGTGAGCAGGACGAACTGATTTCAATCGGTTCGCTCGGATTGATGAAAGCGGCTTCCTCATTTCATCCCGAAAAAGGGACAAGATTTGCGACCTATGCAAGCCGCTGCATTGAAAACGAAATCCTGATGTACTATCGGGCAAAGAAAAAGACCGCCGGAGATGTTCACTTCGACGATCCTTTGGAAGTAGATAAGGACGGCAATGCGCTGACATTGCTGGATGTGATGAGCGATCATTCAGACCTTGAGGAGCAGGTTGAACGCTCCATTCAGGAAAAGCAGCTGCATCATTTCTTGCAGACACGCCTGACAAACCGGGAATGGACGGTTATTGTACGGCGATACGGCTTGTTCGGATTTTCGCCTCAGACGCAGCGTGAGGTGGCTGAGACACTTGGCATCAGCCGCTCCTATGTTTCACGGATTGAAAAGGCAGCGCTGAAATCGCTGCGGGATGCCTACGATTCGATTTGATTTTCAGCGGTTGATCCAGATGACGACACCCACGCAGATGCAAAGCAAAATGCCGGCCGACAGATAGGCTAGGATATGGGCGCTCTTTTTGTCAGCGATATGGTCACTGACGGGATAGCCGCAGAGACGCAGAATGTGCAGGAAAGGACGGTAAATCAGAAGAACCATTGCAGCGTTGATTCCGGATTTCAGCAGGTTGAACGGTAAAAAGACCGTCGTCAGCTGTGCAGCAACTGCGGAACGGGGGACATTCATATACATCGGGGTGATCAGATAGTTCCAGAGCAGCATACTTGCCGTCATGGCAGCAACGCTGCAAATGAGTCCGATGACCGCACCGAACAGATCGCGCCGTTTTTTGTAAATCAGGGCAGCGGTGCAGGCAAAGGAAGCGCTTGACAGGATATTCATTACCATGCCGATAAAACCGGTGTTGCTGACAGGCAGCTCCAGCAGGCTCGTGACAACAGCACAGGACAGTGCTGCCAGCGGACCGTAAAGGAAGCCAGCCAGCGTAATGAAGATGTCTTTGGGTTCATATTTCAAAAAGCTAATGACCGGGATTTTTAAATACAGCATTGTTATATAGCCAATCGCGCTGAGCAGTGCCAGAACAACAAGCTTTTTTGTCATGCTGTCGGTTTTCGTTCGGTCTGCGGGGATGTAAGTTTGGTTCGTGTTCATCTGAAAAATCCTTTCTGTAAATCAATACGGGTTGATTTGAATAAAAAACGCCCGTGAACAAATCACAGGCGTTACTTGCTGAATTGCCTTTGATGCGGAGACATTTCTATCTGCGCGGAACAAGGCTTTTCATCTGTTTCTTCCATCCGGACTATACCGTCGGTATCGGAATTTCACCGATTCAGCAGACTAATGCCGCTCGCGGACTATCACCGCCGGTGAGGAATTTCACCTCGCCCTGAAACAAATATTGAAGTTGAAACAAAGTGCTGCGTTCAGACAGGATTACGATTCTGTATCGCTGCCTTCTGCATCATCCGGAAGAGAATCCTCGTCGGTATCTTCGTCGGGGATTTCCGCCTCAATCATATCATAATTGAATTCGAGCATCTCGCCGCAGAACGGGCATTCTATGCTGCCTTCGGCAAGCTGTTCCTCATCAAGCGGAACAGTCTGACCGCAGCTGGTACAGGTGACAATATACTGCGTATCATAGTCGTCATCCTCATCGTCGTCCATATCCAGATCTGCGAGGTCGTCATCATAGACGCTGCGGGATGAGAGCACACTGCCGATCGGGAAGCTGCTTTGGTCGTAGTCATCGTCGTCATCTTCCTCTTCTTCGTCTTCATCCTCGTCCACATAGAGATCAGATTCAACAGCGCCGAGATCCTCATCGAGGATATCGCACAATTCGGTCAGTTCATCGACCTGTGACTGCAAATCGTCAATATATACAGCCATTTCTTCCATTACTTCAGACATTTGAAGGATAGCCTTGCCTTCCTTGGTGGAAGTATCAAGCTCCATGCCTTCCAGCAGGCCTTTCAGATATGCGATTTTTTCAGTCAGTCTCATGCGATTCATCCTCTCTTAAATTAGTATTATGCCGCTTGGATCCAATGCGTGTACAGCTTATGCACGCTCCATGTATTCACCGGTACGGGTGTCAATACGGATCTTGTCGCCCTCGTTGATGAAGAGCGGTACACGGATTTCAGCACCTGTCTCAACGACAGCCGGCTTCGTTGCATTCGTTGCGGTGTTGCCCTTGACGCCGGGCTCGGTTGCGGTAATGGTCAGTTCCACAAAGAAAGGCGGCTCAATACCGAAGACATTGCCCTTGTAGGAAAGAACCTTGACGATTTCTTCTTCCTTGACAAAATCCAGTGCGTGGCCGACAACATCCTTGCTGATCGGAACCTGATCGTATGTCTCCATGTCCATGAAGTAGTACAGTTCGCCGTCATTGTAGCTGTACTGCATATCCTTGCGCTCAACAAAAGCGGTCGGGAACTTTGCAGTCGGGTTGAAGGACTGCTCGACAACAGCACCGGTGATGACATTCTTATACTTGGTGCGGACAAAAGCAGCGCCCTTGCCGGGCTTAACATGCTGGAACTCAATCACCTGAACGACCTGGCCGTCCATCTCAAAAGTAACGCCATTGCGGAAATCGCCTGCAGAAATCATGTGAAAACCTCCAAATATGTTCTGTTCGGGCGGAATGCCCAATCATTCAATATAGGTCTATTTTACAACATTTCGAGGCATTTGGCAATAGCAAACGGCAAAAAAAGAAGGGATGCACAAATTTTGATTTTGCCACAACATTTTTTTCGTCATCATGCACCATGATACATTCCGTTCATTTCTGTTTGAGGTAGGAGAATGGCTCGCTTTCAGGCAAAAACGACTCTTTTTTTGTTTGCAGCCGCAATGATATGCCGGTGTATTTTCAGTTCACGGCATACTCGCTTTCAGGCATCAGCTTCCGTTCCGTTGTCGGAATCAGAATTTGTAGTATTGATTTCCGAGCAAACAGAACAGTCATTTCCGTGTGTTCAGGCAGAGCTTGGTATTTCTGCGGACGGGATCGGAAGGCTGATTGAAAGAGCAGTTCGTTCCCGTGCTCTAAGCAGGAGCGGTCTCTGTACGGCCGAATACGAGTGCAGAAACCGGACAGTTTTCGTCCGGTTCAGCTATTCGGCCGGCGCAGATGTCCTCAACCGGCAGAAGGCCGCACTCCGACAGTATGCAGCGGCTTTTGCGGAATCCGTATCCTGGATGGATACAGGACAGGCTGCGCTGACAGCATATGACCGGCTGCTTGACAGGTGCCTTTACAACAGAGAAGGCGTGTATGCCGATTCTGCATACGGTGCACTGATCTGCGGAGAAGCAGCCTGTTCCGGTTACGCAGAGGCGTATCTGCTGCTTTGTGAATACGCAAAAATACCTTGCCTTTTGGTAACGGGATCAGCGGACGGCGTGCCGCACGCATGGAATCTGATTCAGCTCGGCGGGATTTGGTATCATGCCGATCCTGCATGGGATGATTCCGGCCGTGATCTGCCGTATCGCTACTTTCTTTGCTCTGATGCAGTCTTTTCTGAAACGCATGAATGGAATCGGGCGGATTACCCGGAAGCTGCCGGCGGTAAGCTGAATGACAGAGAAATCATCCGATCTCTGCTGGAAATTCCGGAATGAGTGGCATCTTTTGTACTCCTGCATAGAATATAGCAATCCGGCAAAAAAGCCGAAAAGCGGGAGGATTCTATGCAAAGATCATATTTTCTGGGCGGTTCCGGTCCGGACGGATTTGAGACAGCGTTTTGGGATGAAAACAAAACCGGTTACGGGTTTTTGTTAAAGGGTGGGCCTGGAACCGGTAAATCGACCTTGATGAAAAAGGTTGCAGCTGCTTTTTCAGGGGAGCAGGTTTCTGTGTATCACTGTGCGTCTGATCCGCAGTCGCTTGACGCGGTCGTGCTGGAAGAGCGCGGCGTATATGTCGCAGATGCTACGGCACCGCATGAACGCGATGTTTCGCTGCCGTTTGTATCCGGAGAATTGGTCAATCTTGCGGATTGTGTGACCCCGGATAAGCTGAATCATGCTGACACGCTGAGATACTACGGTGAGAACCGTCGGCTGCACGCTTTGGCCCGTAACGGTATCGCCGGTGCTGTCGCGCTGAATGAATTGACTGAAAGCATCGGAAAAAATGCGCTGCTTACCAAAAAACTCGACGGCTTTGCGGAACGATTTGCAAAAAAGCTGCTGCCCAAAAAGGGGAGAGGCGAGGGCATTATTCGGAATCGGCAGCTGACTGCGCTGACACCGGCAGGCAGACTGACGCTTTGCCCGGAGGGATGGAAGCTCGTTTTATTGTATGATCCTTTTTATGCCGCATCTCATCGGCTGCTTCAGCTGATTTCGGATTATGCGGCTGAAAACAGGCATATCTGTGAGGTAAGCTGTTCCATTACACAGCACGAACGGCCGGTATCCGGTCTGCTGCTGCCGGAGGCTGAATGTGCGGTATTGTCCGTTCAGAGCAAGGAGCCGGAGATGCTTCCGGAATCTGCACAAACGGTCAGCACCGAACGCTTTTATGACCGCAGTAAACTGCGTGAACAGAGGACACTGTCAAGATTCTGCATCAAATCTGCATCAGCGGTTTCGGAGCAGACTGTCAGTCTTCTGGCAGAAGCGCTGCATATTCATGATCTGCTGGAAAAGAATTATATTGCTGCAATGAATCCCAAGAAACTCAATGAGAAAACTGCTGCAGTCATAACGGAAATCATGAAGTTCCCGCGGCGGTCACTATTATAAAAGAATGCCCGAAGGCGGAGCAATTATCCGTATTCGGGCATTTTTGTATGTGATTCGGTATTAGGACGGTCATTCTTATACGCGGTGCCGAAACCGCAGAATACGGGCGGAAAGCCCGGCTTTTTCAGACGACCTGATTCCGCTTTGATAAAAATGCACAGACATTCCGGTGGCAATCGTCCAGCCGACCGGCCATGCCATCCAGATACCGGCGGAGTCGAATGGGCGGGAGAATAAAAACGCAAGGATGACGCGGAGAATCAAATCGGTGAAGGTTGCTGTCATGAACTGCCGCATCATTCCAGCACCGCGCAGAACGCCGTCTGAGACGAGCTTAAGCGCTGCAATAAAGTAAAACGGTGAGACGATCCGGAGAAACAGGACACCGGTGTGAAGCGCATCTCCGACCGGTGCCTCAGGCGGGAGAAAGAACCGAATCAGCGGTGCGCCGGCAAAGAAATAAAGCAGTGCAAGCGGAATGGCCAGAATCCAGATCATATGCAGTGCGGCACGGTGACCGGCAGGGATGCGATCGGGCTTTTCTGCGCCGAGATTCTGTGCGGTGTAGTTGGAGACACCGTTTCCGAGTGTGGTAAAGGATGTGATGACGAGATTGTTGAGCTTGACACTGGCAGAGTAGCCTGCAATGACACCGGAGCCGAACCCGTTGATGAGCCCCTGCAAAATGATGTTCCCGACAGAGATAAAGCTCTGCTGCAAGATACTCGGTACCGCGACGGCACTGATTTCGCGCAGCAGCGGCCACGAGAACCGGTCAGGCTTTTCCGGGGTTTCTATCCGGTGAAAGCGCAGAAAAACGAAGGTCAGTGCGAGAATGCAGCTGACACCCTGACAGAGCAGCGTGGCCCATGCCACACCGGAAACACCCATGCCGAACGCCTTTACGAACAGCACATCCATGCCGATATTGGCAGTAGAAGATGCTGCCAGAAAGAAAAACGGGGTTTTACTGTCTCCGATTGCGGAGAAGATACCGTTTGCAACATTGTAAAACAGTACAAACGGCAGGCTGAGGATATAGATACGAAGATAGGACGCGGAATCTGCCATGATGTTGTCCGGTGTGCGGATGAGATGAAGCAATGGGATGCAGCCGAGCAGGCCGGCTGTCATGAGCAGGGCACAAATGACGCCGCTCGCGGTCAGTGCAGTATGAACTGCAGTTTTCATATCACGGTAACGCTGTGCGCCAAACAGCTTTGACACAATGACAGAGCAGCCGATGTTGCATCCGAATGCGAACGCTATGAAAATCAGAGTGATTTCATAGCTGTTTCCGACGGCGGCGAGAGCATCCTCCGAAATCAGTTTGCCGGCTACAAAACTGTCCGCGAGATTATAAAGCTGCTGAAACAAAATACTGCCGAACATCGGCAGACAGAAGCGCCGCAGAACGGCTGACGGATTTCCGACCGTCAGATCTTTGGTTTTCGGCATAGATTGGTCCTCCGTAAAAAACACTTGACATCATGCATCTTCTCTATTATAATATATTTACAGAAATATGTAAAATGTATATAAGGAATTGTTATCATACAGATCTGATATGGAGGACGGTATGAACATTAATTACGACTACTATCGGGTGTTTTATTATGTTGCCAAATACCGGAACCTGACCAGAGCAGCGGATGCGCTGCTGAGCAATCAGCCGAATGTGACGAGAACTGTCAAGAAGCTGGAAGCATCTCTCGGATGTACGCTTCTGATTCGTTCAAACCGCGGAATCTCTTTGACGCAGGAGGGCGAACGGCTTTACCGTCATGTTCGTATTGCGGTGGAGCAGCTTCAGGCTGCCGAGGAAGCACTTTCCGGCAGCTTTGGAACACAGCAGGGAGCTTTGACTGTCGGTGTGACGGAGGTGGCACTGCACTGTTTGCTGCTGCCGCTTTTGAACTGCTATCGCAAACAGTACCCGAATGTGCTTCTGCGCATCGCAAATCACTCTACGCCGGAAGCGATTTCAGCTCTTCGGTCCGGGGAATCTGATCTTGCTGTCGTGACGATGCCGTATCCGGTTCCGGAGCTGAAAGGACTGGCCTTGCGGCAGCTGCGTGTCATTACAGAACAGGCAGCGGCAGGGCCGGATTACAAAGAGCTGGCCGGAGTGCCGGTTTCTCCGGAAACATTGTCCGGTTATCCGCTTGTTTCCCTGGGACGCAGGACGCAGACTTATCAGGTGTATGCAGATTGGTTCAGCAGACAGTCTTTGCGGTTTCAGCCGGAAATTGAAGCGGCAACTGCCGATCAGATTTTACCGATGGTTTCACAGAATCTGGGCGTCGGATTCGTTCCGGCGCAGTTCTTGCAGGGGAGTGAATGCCCGGAAACGGTGTTCCCGCTGGAACTGACGGTGCCGCTGCCGGTATTCTGTGTCTGCTATGTCCGCAGAATTGACCACCCGCTCAGTCCTTCGGCAAGGGCAATGGAGCGAATGCTTCTGGAGCTGACAGCGGACTGACATTTTGATACAATGTGATAAAAAAACCTGTAGTATTACATGAAAAGAACTGTTGATTTTTGCAATTCGATATGCTATAATGAAAGTGTCTCCGGACGGATAAACAGAAATGGGGGATTGGAAAATGAAATGGAAATTCAGAGCAGCTGCAGCGGCATTGGCAATGTGTCTGTTCGGCTCTGCGGGATCTGTGCTGCCGGTTCCGGTACAGGCTGCAAATGTCGTTGTGATTTCACCTGCGGATACCTACGCAATCAATAAGGGCATTTTTGAGGGCTGGGGTTCCTCGTTGTGCTGGTGGGCAAACCGTGTCGGATATTCGGACACGCTTTCTCAGAAGGCTGCCGAGTTGTTCTACGGCGATGAGGGACTTCGGCTGAATATCGCACGCTTCAATATCGGCGGCGGCGATGATCCGACGCATGACCACATCACACGCACCGATTCCAATATGCCGGGCTATACCAGATATCAGAACGGGCAGGTGACCTATGACTGGTCAGCCGATGCGAATCAACGCAATGTGCTGCAGCGCTGCTGCAGCGAAGCCGGTGAGGACATGATTGTCGAAATGTTCTCGAATTCTCCGCCGTACTATATGACGAAATCCGGCTGTTCAACCGGCAATACCGATGCAGGAAAGAATAATCTGCGGGATGACAGCTACACGGCATTTGCGGAGTATCTGGCAGAGGTCTGCAAGCACTATGAACAGGAATGGGGAATCAAGGTTCAGAGCGTGGAAGCGATGAACGAACCGTATACCGATTTCTGGGGCGCTTACAGCAAGAAACAGGAGGGCTGCCATTTTGACATCGGCAATTCTGAGTCAAAAATCATTCTGGAACTGCAAAAAGCAATGGCAGACCGCGGAATGAGCGATGTCATTCTATGCGGAACCGATGAGACTTCGATCGATCTGCAGATTGATGCCTATAATTCGCTTTCCTCTGACGCTAAAAAGGCGATTTCCCGGATCGACACGCATACCTACGGCGGCAGCAAACGCGGTCAGCTGAAGGATACGGCGTTGGCAGCCGGAAAAAACTTATGGATGAGTGAAGTGGACGGGAACGGTACGGCCGGAACAAATGCCGGAAATATGTCCGGCGGTCTTTGGCTTGCGGGACGCATTACAACGGACTGCAACGGCCTGAATGCGTCCGCCTGGATCCTCTGGCAGCTGATTGACAATCATGTCAGTGCGGCGGGCTGGAACGGCAAACGCGATTCCGGTATGCCGAACATTGACGGCGGGTTCTGGGGTGTTGCGGTTGCGGATCACGACCAGAATACGATTATTTTGTCAAAAAAGTATTACTGCTTCGGACAGTACACCCGGTATATCCGGCCGGGTATGACGATGCTGAATTCTTCCGGTACGACTATGGCCGCACTGGACAAAAAGAAAGGGCAGCTTGTTCTGGTCGCATATAATACGGCTGCGAATGCGTCAGAGATGACCTTTGATCTGACACAGTTTGATGCGGTCGGCAGCTCGGCGAAGGCAATCCGGACCAGCCAGACCGAAAACTGGGCGGATGCCGGGAGCCCTGCTGTCACGGACGGAATGCTGAAGGTCTCACTTGCACCGAACTCTGTGACGACTTATCTGATTGACAATGTAAAGGGCGGCGCCGATCTCGGAACGGCACTGGCACCGGTTTCTGTGACCGGAACGGAATCGTGGAAGAATGACAGCAGCTACAGCTGCGAAAAAGCCTTCGACGGCAGCACATCATCCTATTTTGACGGGCTGAGTGCCGGCTGGGTGCAGGCGGATCTCGGTGCTGTTTACGATATCACCGGATTCGGTTACTGCCCGCGCTCCGGTTATGAGTCGCGCTGTGCGGACGGAATGTTTATGGTTTCGGAGGACGGCACAAACTGGACAACAGTTTATACAATTTCCGGTTCGCCGAGCTTCGGGATGCACTATGTCCGCCCGAAACAGGCGGCATCCGGCCGGTATGTAAGGTATCAGGTGCCGGACGGTAAACCGAACAACGGATACAATACCGACAGCACCTATTGCTGCAACATCGCGGAGATTGCAATTTTCGGAACGCCTGCCGGTCTCTCACAGCTTCCGAAGATTGAAATTGATGCGGACCATGTGACCGGTTCGGATCCGTGGGGACAGTCGGCAAACGGGCCGGCCAATGCGTTTGACGGCAACACTGCGACTTTCTTTGACGGAGTCGGAGATGGCTGGGTTACAGCTGATTTCGGCGCCCTGTATCAGATTGAGAGCATCGGTTATTGCCCGCGGAGCGGATATGAGTACCGTGCAGAAGACAGCTACTTTGAAATTTCAAAAGACGGCTCAGAATGGCAAAAAGTGTATACGGTGAACGGGGTGCCCTCTTTCGGGATGCACTATGTTTCTGATTTCTCCGGTGATATGACGGCACGGTATCTGCGGTATGCAGTTCCGTCCGGTGCGCCGAAGAGTTCCGCCAATAAGGACAGTGTTTACTGCTGCAACATCGCGGAAATCGCTGTATATGGCACACCTGTGACGGCTGTGCGCGGAGATGTGAATGCGGACAGTTCCCTCGGAATTGCAGATGCTGTGATGCTGCATAAATACTTGCTCGTGCTCGGAACCGTAACCGACTGGAAGGCCGGCGACCTTGACGGCGACGGCAAACTGACAGCGATTGATCTTGCGCTGCTGAAACGGATGCTGCTGAAGGGCTGATGTCGCTGAACCATATAAAAGACGCTGCAGCGTTTGGAGTGCTGAACCAAAACGCTGCAGCGTTTTATGGAAGGAATTGTTGTTTGATTCGTGCAAAAAGCAGAACAAAAAGGCGGCCGATTTGGATGCTGAGACAAAAATCGGCGCAAGCCGTTGACTCTGACGCTGCGTCATAGTATATACTGCAAATCAGCGGGAGGAAATGCGATGAAAACAGTCAAAGAAGTCAGCGTACTGACCGGTGTCAGTGTGCGTACACTGCAGTATTATGACAAAATCGGGTTGCTGTCGCCGGCGCAGTATACACAGTCCGGATACCGGCTTTATGACACTGCGGCACTGGAACGGCTGCAGCAGATTCTGCTGTTTCGGGAGCTCGGTTTTTCGCTGGCCGGGATCGCAGAGATTCTGGATGCGCCGGACTTTGACCGCTCGCTTGCACTGGCTCAGCAGATCGAACTGCTGACGCTTCAGGCAGAACGGTTACAGGGTTTGATCGCATTCGCCCGCGGACTGCAGCAGAAAGGAGGAGACTGTATGGATTTTCAGGCGTTTGACAAAACGAAGCTTGAGGATTATGCAAGGCGCGCCAAAGAGCAGTGGGGACATACCGAGGAATACCGTGCGGCCATGGCTGCAGAGGAGAACAGGACACCGCAGGAGCAGGAGCGGATGATTCGGGATTTCATGCGCATCTTTACTGAATTCGGCGGTATGAAGACGCTTTCGTGCGAGTCGGAACAGGTCGGGATGCAGGTCGATAAGCTGCAGCAGTTTATTACTGACCATTATTATCCCTGCACGGATGAGATTCTCTGCGGGCTTGCCGGGATGTACGAGGCAGGCGGTGAATTTACGGAAAATATTGACGCTGCCGGAGGTGCGGGGACTGCCGCTTTTACGGCAGCTGCAATCCGTGCACACCGAGGCCGCTCCGTATGATCTAAAGGTTTCACACATATGAAAGAACCCTGTTTGCAGAGCGCAAGCCGGGTTCAGTGTTATTTCGGGTGACCGGATGCGGAATTGACCGTGATGATTCCGGCACAAACCAGAATGAGTGAAACCACAAACATCGGCGTGATCTGATTGGATTCCTGCAGTATCACAGCGGAGATTACCACGCCGCAGATCGGGTTCAGAAAGCCGAATACGGATACTTTGGAAACCGGATTGTACTTCAGCAGAATTGCCCAGATAGAATATGCTGCTGCCGAAATGAAGGCGAGGTACAGCAGGAGCAGAAACGATTTGGCGGTAAAATGGCCGGCTGAGCCGCCGTTGACGATGCCGATTCCGGCTAATACCGTTCCGCCGGCTAGAAACTGCCAGCCGCTCAGCAGTACAGGGTTTTCGTTATGAGAGAGCTTTTTCATGAACGCAGAGGAGAAGCCGCTTGCAACGGTGCAGAGTAAAATCATGCCTTCTCCGATCCATCTGAATCCGCTGCCGTCTGTCAGGGCATTGAAGTGAATCAGCACAATTCCGAGAAATCCGACGGCAGAACCGGCGATTTTCCGAAATGTCAGCTTTTCCAGCCGGAGTACCAGAGATGAAATGAAAATGGCAAGAAACACATTGGTTCCGACAAGGACAGAAGCCTTGACGCCGCTGGTATGTGCCAGGCCGATATAATAGCAAAAATACTGCATGACAGTCTGAAAAAAGCCGATGATACAGATTTTCGGTACCGTTTGTGCAGCGGGAAGCAGCGGCTTTCTTTCTGCAAGACTGCCGGTCAGCAGCACCATGATGCCGGCGATTGCAAACCGGATTCCGCCGAATGTCAGCTGATCTGCCCACGCATTTTCCGGAATCTCAAGCATCTGATAGCTGAGCTTCACCGCAGAGAACGCACTGCCCCACAGCGCACAGCTTATCAGTGCCAGCAGGGCCACAACCGGCGTTTTTGTCAGGCATTTGCCGGGCTCTTTCATACAAATATCCTTTCCGCAGAATGAGGCAGTCCGTTCGGACTGCCTCAGCCAAGAGTATACCGGTATTATAACATATTTTCAGCGGAATGTAAAGAGGGAAATCACGAAGCCTGCGGAGACTTTAGCTCCGCAGGCTTCACTGTTCCGAGTTATGTTTCCATAGCCGGGAAGACTGTGATCTTTCCGAGCAGGAAATCTCTGTGCAAGGTGATATCCTCAAGATCAAGGTCCCCGCTGCCGTTGAGATCGGCCGGTTCAAGATCATCAATCGCACCGGAAAGATATGCACGCTTCAACAGTGCGAGATCTCTTGCATCGACACTGCCGTCAGCGTTGATATCTCCGTAGATAAAGTCGTTTGACTCACTGCCGGCAGGAAAAATCAGTTTCCACCATGCCACATTGAACAGGTAGCCTTCTCCGCCTCTGAAGACAAGGTATAAGTCGTGCTTTCCCGTTGCTTTTTCCAGTGTAGCTCGTTGTGTTGCCCATGTCTGCCAGCCGCCGGTTTCTTCGACCTGACAGGTGCCGATCAGCTTACCGTCCGGCGCATCCAGCCGGATTTCTACGGAAGAGCCGCTGTTGGGCGAGCCGATTCGCAGGCCTATTGCATCCGGGCCGCTGCCGAAATCGACATCCTTGAAGCCGATATAATCGCCGTCCTCGATATATGCAACATCCTGCCCACCTTCCTGACAATTTTCAAGGTCCACGCCGGACTGCACATCGTAAGAGGAAGCCTCAACACCGGAACCGCTGCCGCTGATGCGCAGGATATGACCGGATTTGCTCAGGATTTTTCCGGTTGAATCAGTTACATAAATCCGGTATGTGCCTTCTTCGGACGGAGTCTTGATTTTTGTCGCGGTACCGGACGCCTTGGTCATGTCGGAGCCTTTTTGGAAGGAAGCGGTATTGTCCGGGGCGATCCAGACAGTTTTGCCGGAGCCGGCTGCCCGGATCGGGAGATTGTATTCACATTTGCTCTGGCAGCTTGCCGGGAAAACATAGTCCGCGTCCTTTATCATTCCGTCCGGCATAATGCTTTTAAAGCTGTCCTGCAATCCGGAATTGAGGCAAATATCATACTGCCGCTGCGGCCAGACATTGTCAGATACTACAATCGGATCGTCGATCCGGCTGTCCGGCGGGTTGATTCCCATTTTTCGGACGGTCGCATAGGTGCGCAGAATGGTCAGGTGATGCTTCTGACCGTAATCTTCACAGTTGATCGTGTAGGTGACATTGGGATCAATTTCCAGCACATTGTCATTTTCTTCTATCCAAGCGGTGCCTTCGTCGTTGTGCAGGCCATATGTTGGCGCACCGGGACCGCCTGCCGGAATGCCCTGCACATAGTTTTCGTTGATGACGGTGCCGGGCATTTGTCCGATTGTATAAATGCCGCCGCTGTCGTGCAGCCGGTTCAGACAGTTGATGACACGGTTATTGCAGATCATATTGTCGCGGCAGGTTTCGGAATCCTGGAAATTGCACCATCCCCAGCCGAGGTGAATGCCGTTGTACGCAGTTTTCTCGACCTGATTGCGCAGCACTTTGACGGAATCTGCGAAATAGACCGTAACAGCTGCACAGCCGCCGAAGCCGTGGACAACTGAAATGTCATAGAGCAGATTGTCACAGATTGTGTCATTTTTGCAGACGCCCTCGACACCGCGCGGGAATTTTTCACGGTTGGAACCGTCGCCGTCTCCGATGTAGATATGCTGCGGATGTCCCACTGTAATACCGGATGAGGTGATATCGGTGATGTAGTTGCCGGAAATGTCGCTGTTGATAACATCGTTTGTCATGGAAATGCCGTCCGCACCGCTGTGCTTGATGACATTGCCTGTAAACTGAATCGAATTGCTGCTCGTGACATGAATCATTGCCGGCAGCGTATCAACCATTTCGTATTTTTTGCTGTGCCAGTTGGAGTCTGCAAAGGCCGTATAGGTCTGTGCTGCCTGACAGGTGGTTTTGCCGTGAGAGCCTCCGACATCGGTCAGGTTGTAGTCGGTGTGGGCGAATGTAATCCCGCTGAAGGTGAGATTTTCAACACGCTTAGAGGTGGATTCTCCGGCAATAACGATCAGCTGCTCCGCGCTTGGTGCTTCTACATCGACAGAGGACATATCTTCCCATTCAAACGGATAATAGTAGAGCTTATGCTCTGTTTTGTCAAAGAAGAATTCACCGGGTGAGTCCACGAAGCTGAATGCATTGTAAAGCGTGTGCCAGCCGCTGCAGGTGAATCCTGCACCCCAGCCGGGCGTCTGTGCAATCGAGCCGTACGGCTGCTGCATCAGAAGGATCATCGTGCCGTTTTCATAGCGGACATCACGGGAACAAACGATGTTTTCATTCCATGTTGTGCCGTTGACAACTTCAAGGTCATCTTTGTTGGAATCGATATGCGGCACATCGCCTGCATTATATTTGATGCCGTCGCTTTTTCTGCCGGAATCCCATGCCCACGACGCCTGTCCCGCTGTGATGCTGTAATCACCGTATCCGCCCTGTGCGGCAGCTCCGACGCTGCCCATGTTGGCGCGGTGATCGTTGACATAAAGATTTCGAAGCTTCGTATCCCTGTCAAAGGCGGCAACATAGAGCTGATCATTGAACTTTGACCATCCGGTTACCCGGGAAGCGCCGCTGATGACAGGCTCCTCGTTCGGATAAGCTTGATAGATGATGCGGTTGCCGTTTTGTCCGGAATCCTCCGGCGTGAACACAACCGGTTCCGTCTGCCTGTAGATTCCGCCGCGCAGCCAGACGACAATGTCGCCCTGTACCGTGTTTTTCATTGCGAGCACTGCTTTTCTGGCGCCTTCGAGAGAGCCGAGCGGAGCGTCTTTTGTACCGGCGCTGCTGTCATTTCCGTCCGGTGCTACATAGAGCTCCGCTGCAGGTGCTGCGGCATTGACTCTGGGCGGTAACTGTGCAGGGAATTCTGCTGATACGGCGGTCAGCAGAAGCCCGCACAGTACGGCTGTAAGCCGCGGTGTACGGCCGGATGTGATCCGGCGTGCTGCTTCTGTTTTTCTCATTCTTATTTCCCCCTAGAATTATAGATGTGCATACAGATGCCTGAACAAAATCAAGACATTTCTGTGCCCATAAACATGATACAGGATTTGTCTTGACATATCAAGGGGATTTTCAAAGAATTTATGTAGGATTTACAGTACAACTTTACCGGTTGAATCGCAAAATATAGCAAGATGTTCCGCGGGATGTCCGGTGCCGGTAAAAGCTAGTCACGGATTTCAAAATCACGGTCGCTTTGCAGCGGAACCGTTACGGCTCTGATCTCCGAAATGTCAATCCAGAGACTTTGTTCCAGATGTGCAAGCATCGCATCCAGATCCGGACGGGTGCCTTCTGCTTCCATTTCGACAGAGCCGTCGTCCAGATTCCGGATCCATCCGGTAATGCCGTATCTTTGTGCCGCGTGGCAGGCCCGCCACCGGAATCCGACGCCCTGCACCGATCCTTTAAATACAAAATGCTTTCGGATACGCTCCAATTTCTTCACCGTCCTTTTCTCCATCATACCACTTTTTGATTTCAGCGTCAAGCGGGGAATGACTTGACAATGCAGCCGGATTGTGATACACTGATACACAGAGGGCAGTGAGATGCCCGCTTCAGGATTACAAAAGGAGGGTTTTATATGAAGTATTTAGGCGGTCTGATTCTCGGCGCAGCAGCGGCAGCGGTTTGTGCGGGGCTGGTATACCGGAAACGGTCAGAGTCCGGCCGGCAGAATGAACCGGTTCTGCGCCTCCCGAACCCGTTTGTGCCGGCTTCACCGGATGATTTTGAAGAGCAGCTCGGTTTTCGCGCAGACGCACCGCACGGAGCAGATCATATTTCTTATTCCGTTTTGAGCAAAAACATTGCAAATATTGCGTTTCAGTATGCGCAGTATCAGTTTACCCTGCGTGTGGCCGAAAGCAACGAGGATGTTTCCGGACTGTACGGCCAGGTGCTCACGCCGGAAACCGTAGATGCGGAACGGAATGCCGTGCTGGAGTCTGTTCTGACAGGCGGCATCAGCCGCCGGCTGACATGGTGTTCGGACGGAATTTACTATACGCTCATTAATACCGACGGCGCAGATGCTGCGCTGATGCGCAGGGTGTATGCTGATATTTGCGCAATCAAAAGGAACTAAAAAACACAAGTGCGGGATTTTTATTCATATATTCCTGTAAAATGTGAATCCTTTGTTCATGATTTGCAGTTTGCTTTTGACATACTATACGATTTTCCTGCAAATTTTCTATTGACATTTTGTGCTGAATCATTTATAATATAACAGGAAACTGGGAAAATGGAAATAAAAAAACAGAGCATCTTTTCTATTATGGGGGACCACAATTCTTGAGAAAGGATGATTTCCATGAAAAAAATTCTCTCGGCATTCCTCTCTATTACCTTATCGCTCAGTGCAGCGGCCGCATTCCCCGTCAATGCAGCGGCGGAGTTAATGCACGCAACTTTTGAAACCGGGCTCGATGGTTGGACCGCGCGCGGTACGGGTTGTCAGGTCGCGGTCAGCAGTGATACGGCAGCGAGCGGTTCTCAATGTGCAGCTGTGACAAACAGAAACGACAGCTGGAACGGCATTGCGTACACGCTGGACAGTGCGACTTTCCCGGCCGGAAAGACGATTTCTGTCAGCGCACAGGTAAAACAGAATTCTACGCCGCAGGCAGTAGAATTCAAGATGACAATTGAATACACAGGTGGCGGCGGCGGCATGGGTATGGGCGGAAGCTCCACCTACGACACATTTGCGACTTGCAGCCCGATGTCCGGCGGCTGGGGTACTCTTTCCAAGGAAGGATACACCATCGGCGAGGGCGCTTCGGTTCTCTACATTGAGACAGAAGATTCTAAATGCGACTTCTATGTAGACGATGTTATCATCGTTGAAGGAAGCGGCGGTATCAGCAGCGGCGGCGATAATCCGCCTTCCGGCAATTATCAGAAGGGCGATGTCGACCACAGCGGCAAAACAAACGCGGATGATGCGGTTGCACTGCGCGATTTCCTGATCTGTAAGTCCGCAACGGTGTATAAGGACACTGCGGATATGGACGGAGACGGTTCGCTGAACGCGATTGACCTTGCACTGCTCAAGGCGCTGATTCTGAATCCGCCCGCGACAACTACGACCACTACTACGACCACCGAAACGGTTACGACCACTTCCGGCGGCGGCGGCGGTAAGACCGACGCCAAGACATATATGTCTCAGGTCAAAGCAACGCTGACAAAGGATGTCCCCGGCAATGTGAAGGGCAGCGATCAAGGTAAAACCACACACTTTGACTATATGTCCAAGAAGGCCGGCCACAACAAGGGTGCGTATGTCTGGCTCCCGCCCGGATATTCTGACAGCAAGAAGTACAATGTTCTCTACATGAGCCACGGTATCTTCGGCGATGAGAACAGTATGCTTGATAAGTCCTGGGCAGTCCGTGAAATGGCTTCCAGCATGATTCAGAGCGGCGAGGCAGAGCCGTTTATCATCATCTTCACGCAGATGTTTACTGATCCCAACACGACGGGTTCTCCCGGCTTTGGCATGGGCATTACAATGGATGTCATGGACAAGTACGATGACTTTGTCTTTGACCTGACAGAAAGCCTGATGCCGTATGTGCAGGAGCACTGGTCTGTTATGACTGGCCGCGAGCATACCGCAGTTGCCGGCTTCTCCATGGGCGGAAGAGAGTCTCTCTATGTCGGAATGATGAGACCGGATCTGATCGGTTATGTTTGTGCTTCGTCTCCTGCGCCGGGCATTGTGCCGGCAAGCGACAGCTTCCTTTCCAACCATCTCGGAAGCTATAACCTTGCGCGTACCGCCAGACTGAAGGAAAGCGATTTCAAGTACAGTGACAGCGATCTGCCGTATGTCCTGCTGATCGGCGGCGGCACGAATGACTCGGTTGTCGGTACCTTCCCGAAGCAGTATCATGAGCTGTACGACAAGAACGGCACCATGAACCTCTGGATGGAATTCCAGGGCGCGGATCATGATGCGAGAGTCGGCTGCCCGCTGTTCTACAACTTCTACAGAGCAATCTTCAAGGCATAACGGATGCAATCGAGGCTTGAAACGAATCGAAAAAAGGGAGCAGTTCCAGGACTGCTCCCTTCCTTTTTTCATACACACAAGGAAAACGCATATCCCGGCTTTGCGGATGCCGGAATATGCGTTTTGCTGTCAGGGTTCGTTCTGCCGCTTGCGGCGGCGGTATTCCGTCGGTGTGATGCCGACAATTTTCTTGAACTGATGCATGAAATGAACATAGTTGCTGTAGCCGCTCTGGTCAGCGATGTACGCAATGCTGTAATCCGTGCCGGAAAGCAGCCGCTTGGAATATTCAATGCGGCTGTTGATGACATCCTGCGTGAAGCTGATGCCAAAGCAGCGGGTATAAAGCTTCTGGAAATAGCCGCGGCTTAAAATCAGATCACGGCACATTTGGTCGATGCTCCAGTCCTCCTGCGGATTGCTGTAAATGCGTTCCCGCAGACTGACAAATTCGCGGTAATACGGTGAGGATTTTTCACTTTGCTGGGATTCCCGGCTTTCCTCCAGATGCCGTACCGCAATGGCTGATATTTCCTCAAGCGTGGCGTCTGCTGACACATAATCGCAGAACCAGCCGAAACAGGCATTCAATTTATAAGGCTTCAAAGAGCTTTGATTGTAATGCTCCAGATAGCCTGTTACGGAGTTGATGATTCGCTGACAGGCGTCTGCTTCATAATCCTGATAGCCGACAATCGCAAATTCCGCATCCTGTGTTCTTGCACAGCGCTCATAGGTCGTGCAGCTGCTGTTCATCGCGGTCGCCAGAACGGTCACGGCGCTGTCACCTTCGGAATGGCCGTAGGTTTCATTAATCTGACGGAGCGAATCAAAGCTTGCATACAGGAGCAGGAACCTCCGGTGCTCATTTTTGGCGGATGCAAAGCATTCTTCTGCAAATTTCTGATAGCCTGCCTGATTATAGAGGCCGGTCAGCGAGTCGCGGATGGCCGAGAGGTAAATCCGGCTGTTGAACCGTTTGAGATAAGACTGCATCCGGACAAATTCCAGCGCTGTGTTGACGACGCTGATCCAGTCGCAGTATACAGGATCATATGTATCAAGGCGGTCACCGAAGCTGATGACGGACACACCGAAAAAGCGGTCATCGTGATGCAGCGGGGAGAAGAAAAATGCTCCCGGTTTTTCACGGTCTTCATGCAGCCGCGGCAGCATTTTGGCTGTCGGGAACGGCTTTGTCACGACACCGCCGCCCGGCTCGTTGAAAAGCTTGAGCAGCATATGCTTGGGGAAGCCCTCTCGCCGGTATTCCGACGGATTTTCAACAGCTCCGCCGCCTTCCCAGTCCTCACACAGACATAGATAGTATTCCTTGCAGTCACGGATGAGATAGATGTTGTTCCGGATCGCTTCCATACAGTCATCCAGTGTTTCCTGTCGGGTGACATAAATGTTCATGTTGCTGGTGCGGAAAAGCGTGCGGAAATCGTCCTGTTTTTCGTTGACGCGGATCTGATGCTGGAGGTAATCCAGATCTACACCGCAGGAGCAGCTGTTTCCGGTAATGACTTCAATGCGCTCTGTCTGTGTCAGAACACAGGTTTCTCCGGTCATCATTTCATAGAGCTTTGCCACGCCCTGTGCGCCCAGACGGAAGTTTTTCCGGACATAGCTGGTCAGCGGAATGAGGCTCTGTGTCTCGGTCAGGGATGCGTCATATCCCGTAATCATGATATCCCGCGGGATCCGGATTCCGTTGACAGTCAGCTCGTGACAGAGCGCCTTTGCCATCGGATCGTTTCCGCAGACAATGCCCTGCGGGAGCTTGCGCTGCCCGCTGATGAGTTCTTTTGCAAGCTGACGCGCGGATTCATACCAGTAATCGCCGTAAATTACAGCGCTTTCCGGTACATTCAGATGATGCGCCCGCATCGCGTCCTGAAATCCAAGTACCCGCTGCTGTGCGGTATACTGCCAGGCCTGTCCGGTCAGGCAGATTAGATCCGTCAGACCGTGTACGGTGATGAGATGGTTGGTAATGGCTGCGAAGCCGCTGCGGTCATCCATCAGCAGATGACTGAACTGTGTGGTATCGTCATCCAGCACGAGTACAGGCAGTTTTTGCTCTGCAAGCATCCGGTCGAGAATCAGCCGCTCTTCTTCACAGTGAATGGAATTGCGAAGATACAGGATGCCGTCCAACATGGAGAAATTGATGTATCGAAACAGATTGAATTCAGATCTCTGATGCGGTGTCATTTCATGGTTGTTGGTGATGCACGAAAAGACAGCAACATCCATGTTGAGATCAAACGCCTGCGCGGTAATGCCTTTAATGAGACGCCGCTGCATCAGCTGTTCCGTCTCACAGACAATTACACCGATGAGTAATCGTTTCTTCATAGCTCCCTCCTGTTCAGACTGGTGGATGAGTATACAATCCAACATCAGTATAACACAAAAAGACAGCTATGTCAATAGCGTAATTCTCAATAATTGCGAAATAATGGCCGTCTGACGCGAAAACCGGTCGGAATCCCGCTTGAAAGACAGCGGCTGCCGACCGGTTTTGAAATGACATAATTTGTTCGTACCCAGGCGCGGAATCAGACAAGAAATCTGCCCGGCGCCTGGACGGTTACTGGTTTATTGCGTTTTTGATTGCTGCAAGTAAATCGCTGTATTCCTCATAGGCCGGAAGCTCCGGGTAATCCTTTTTGATCTGCTCTGTGGAGCGGAACAGGAATCCTGCTTTGCTGGCCAGAATCATGCCGAGATCGTTGTAGCTGTCACCGCTGGCAATCGTCTCAAATCCGATGGACTGCAGCGCACGGACCGTTGTCAGCTTAGACTTCTCGCAGCGCATTTTGTAACCAGTGATTTCACCGTTTTCGGCAACCTCCAGCGAATTGCAGAAAATGGTCGGCCAGCCGAGCTTTTCCATCAGCGGAGCCGCAAACTGCGAGAACGTGTCGCTGATGATGATGACCTGTCCGATGGCACGCAGCTCATCCAGAAATTCCTTCGCGCCGGGCATCGGATCAATTTTTGCGATGGTCTCACGGATTTCATTCAGACCGAGGCCGTGCTCCTTCAGAATGGCCAGACGGTATTTCATCAGTTTGTCGTAATCCGGCTCGTCCCGTGTTGTTTTTCTGAGCTCAGGAATGCCGCTTGCTTCAGAAAAAGCAATCCAGATTTCCGGTACGAGAACGCCTTCAAGATCCAGGCAGGTAATATACATTTTTCATTTCTCCCTTGTGAATATGATCGTTGGTTCAGACCGCATTGCGGCCATACAAAGATATTATACCATAAAAAAACAATTCCGTCAACTGCGCCGCAACGGGGCGGAATCTATGTTGTGCCGAACGGACGCCGGATGCTGTCTGGAGATTGACTTTTGCAGCAGAGCGTGATATAATGGGTGAAAGAGAAATGCAAGGACAATCATCGGAAGGAGGGGGGAGAGACAATGCCGGTTTATGCGTGTATTGACCTGAAAAGCTTTTATGCTTCGGTGGAATGCACAGACCGTCGGATGGATCCGCTGAATACCAATTTGGTCGTTGCGGATGCCTCCAGGACGGAAAAGACGATCTGCCTGGCTGTTTCTCCTGCGCTGAAGGCGATCGGCGTACCGGGCAGGCCGCGTCTGTTTGAAGTGGTGCAAAAGGTACAGCAGGAGAATATGAGGCGGTTGCAGCGTGCGCCCGGTCACCGGTTTACCGGCGGCTCCTGTTTCGCCGATGCGCTTGCACGCGACTCTTCTCTGAAATTGGAGTATGTGATTGCACCGCCAAAAATGGCACGGTATATAAAGGTTAGTACAGAAATTTTTCAGATATATCTTGGGTACGTGTCACCGGAAGACATTTATATCTATTCGGTGGATGAGGCTTTTCTGGATCTGACAAATTATCTGGACAGCTATCAGAGTACCGCGCATGACCTCGTTTTGCGTATGGTACGGGATGTGGTGGCCAGAACCGGCATCACGGCGACGGCTGGAATCGGCAGCAATCTCTACTTGGCGAAGATTGCAATGGATATTGTGGCCAAAAAGATGCCGGCTGATGAGGACGGCGTCCGGATTGCGGAGCTGGATGAGATGTCTTACCGCCGACAGCTCTGGAGTCACCGGCCGCTGACCGATTTTTGGCGGATCGGAAGCGGAACTGCCCGCAAGCTGGAACGGGAATTCATTTATACAATGGGTGATCTGGCACGGTATTCGGAATGGAATGCCGCAAAGCTTTACAAGCTGTTCGGCGTCAATGCCGAGCTGCTGATTGACCACGCCTGGGGCTGGGAACCCTGTACGCTTGCCGCAATCAAAGGGTATCGGCCGGAAAATCACAGCGTCAGTCAGGGACAGGTTTTGCCGGGACCTTACTCAGCGGAAATGGGCCGGCTGATTTGTCGGGAAATGACGGAACAGCTGGTGCTCGATCTGGTATCCAAGGGGCTGGTCTGCGATCAGCTGGTGCTGACCGTCGGCTATGATGACAGCGGGATCCCGGAGAACTTTGACGGCGTTCTGGAACAGAACCGGTACGGCAAGACACTCCCGAAACAGGCGCATGGCTCAGTGAATCTCGGAAAACAGACTGCTTCATCCATGGTCTTGACGGCGGCTGCCGTACAGCTCTGGGACCGGATTGTAGATTCGCGGCTGCTTGTCAGGAGAATGTATGTCGTGGCAAATCATGTCATCCCGGAACAGGATGCGAAGAGCAATCAGCCGCTCCAGTACGGGCTGTTTGAGGATGCGGAAGCTGCGGAGCAGCGCCAAAAAAAAGAAGAATCTGCACAAAAGCGCGAAAAAAGCCTTCAGAAAGCAGTGATCTCTCTGAAAGGCAGATACGGGAAAAATGCGGTTTTGAAGGGTATGAATCTGGAAGAAGGAGCCACGGCTGTCGAGCGGAATAAACAGGTCGGCGGCCACAGAGCGTGAGGTACGGAATGGACCGGTATGATGATATCCTGCTTCATCCGCATTATCAGGATGCACGGCATAAGCCGATGAGCATGATGAGCCGGGCGGCGCAGTTTTCGTCTTTTGCGGCGCTGACGGGTTATGAGGATGCGATTGATGAGACAGCACGGCTGACAGCCTGCCGGCATGAACTGACAGAAGATGAACAGCAGGCACTGAATGATGTCATGCAGCGGCTTGCGGACGATGCTTTGCCGATGCCGGTGCTGTCTGTGATCTATTTTGTGCCGGATGAAAAGAAATCCGGCGGAACATATATGTCCATGTTCGGAAGGCTACGGATGCTGGATACGGACTGCGGAATGCTTCGGTTTGAAGGCGGGGAATCCGTTCCGATTGACGATCTGCTGTCCGTTCAGATTCTTGCGGATGACGATGAACCGTGCTTGCCTTTTTCTGAAGAGGATACAAAATCATGATTGATAATGATGGGCGGGGAAAAGAATGATCAGAAAACTGTTGCTTTCCGTGACGGCTGTCTGCTGCTGTGCCGCAATGACCGGATCTCTTACGGCTGCGGCTTTTACTGCGGATGAGGCTGCGAAGGTCATTACGGATTATGTGAAGCGGGCTGAGAATCTGCAGTATACTCCGATTCGTCCTGCTGAAATCGGGGAGGAAGGCAGGATATATGTCAGCCAGTATGCAGTTGAATTGTTTGGCGTCCTGGCTGTGACCTGTACCGATTACGATGCGCTGGAGGGGACTGAGATTGCTTCTCATCCAATCAATATCAATAAAAAAAACGGTGCAGAGGACGACAGCGTGATCATCTGGCCATACAGCCGGTATGTGGAGAAGCTTCGTGAATGGGTACCGAAGCTGTCAGATACAATGTATGATTTGGACGGCAACGAGCTGGATACTGACGGTCTGTATGTAATGGATCTGAGCTGCTTTACGGATGATTTTGCAGGGTTTATCGGCAAGCTCATGGAAGATACACGCTTTGGTTTGCTGGGGCTTGCATATATGCATTACGACTGGAAAACGATTTACAATGGAGATGTGGGAATCTATCTGGAGCCGGCAGAAGGCTGTGAAATTGACGATGAGGCTTTGAATACACCGCAGTACCGGAATTTAGAGCCGGATTCAGAAGGCATTTACCGGGCGGTTACGGCCGAGAAAATCCCTTATGAGGAGGCGGCTGCTCTCTGCGGACAGCTCGAAGAACGGCCGGAGATCGCTTCTGCATGGCTCGTCGGAGACAGTCCGTTTGACAACGACGAGGAGCTGAAAGAAATCATCAGATTACAGATGAATTTGTTTGTGCATTACGGCAGCGGTGACCTGAACCAGGACGGGCGGATCAATATCTGTGATGCTGTGCTGCTGGCACGCTGTATTGCGGAAGATCCTGAGACCCCTGTAACGGAGAAAGGCCTTGCAGAAGCCGATCTGAACGGCGACCGTGTCCTTGATGCAGCCGATCAGTCTGCCATGCTGCGCTTGCTTGCAGGCTGCGAATCGGAATCGGAGGAGGAGTGACCGCTTTTGCGGCAGTCACGGCAGAATAGCTTGATGCCATAGCACTTCTGATTGCCCGTCAGAGATGCTATGGCGTTTCTGTTGAAAGCGGGCTCAGATCAACGCAGTCCGTCTGTACGGTGCCGCGGCTTTTTCTGTCTGCTTTTCCGAAATCGATGCAGGGGGTTGCTATTTTTTGCCGGAAGGGGTATAATATATAAAGAAAGAACTGCGGAAAGGATGGAAACCGTGCAGCTAGCAGAGCAGCTCCGGCGTGCGGAGCAGAGATATGACGAATTAACAGAGCGGCTTCAGGATCCCGCTGCGGCAGCGGATCCTTCAAAGCTGGCCGCACTGATGCGGGAATATAAGCAGCTGACACCGGTCATGGAAGCATACCGGAAGCACAGGGCGCTGATGCAGACAATCGAAGAACTGGACTCCGTACTGGACGATCCGGAGACGGATGCGGAGTTCCGTGCCTTTGCACAGGCAGAGCGTAAGACGGCGCTCCGGCAGGCTGAGCAGCTGGAAGAAGAGATCGGGGTGCTGATGCTGCCGGAACACGCGGCAGATAACCGGAATGTCATCGTGGAAATCAGGAGCGGTGCAGGCGGGGAGGAGGCTGCTCTTTTTGCGCATTCTCTCCACCGGATGTATTCCATGTACGCGGAAAAACAGGGATGGAAGCAGACTGTTCTGAATCTCAGTGAAACGGAACTCGGCGGTACCAAGGAAGTGATTTTCTCGCTTTCCGGGGACAGAGTCTATGCAAAAATGAAATTTGAAAGCGGCGTACACCGGGTGCAGCGCGTGCCGGAAACGGAGTCGCAGGGGCGGATTCATACCTCTACGGCGACTGTTGCCGTTCTGCAGGAGGTGGAAGAAGTAGAACTGGAGCTGAATCCGGCTGACCTGCGGATTGATGTGTTCCGATCAAGCGGCGCCGGCGGTCAGCATATTAACAAAACATCGTCTGCCATCCGCGTGACGCATCTGCCGACCGGTATGGTCGTGGAATGTCAGGATGAACGTAGTCAGTATAAAAATAAGGACAGGGCACTGTCTGTACTGCGCGCAAGGCTTTGGGCGAAGGCACAGGCGGAACAGGATGCGCAGGTTGCAGCATCGCGCCGTACACAGGTCGGTTCGGGCGACCGCTCGGAGAAAATCCGGACCTATAATTTCCCGCAGAGCCGGCTGACCGATCATCGAATCGGTTTTACCAGCTATCGGCTGGAGGAAATCCTGAACGGTGGGCTGGACACGGTGTTTGATGCGCTGTTTCAGGCGGAACAGGCAGTGCGCCTTGCCGGACAGAAAGGGGATGACAACTTATGAAGACACGCTTGCTGCGAGCGGATCAGATCGCGGAAGCGGCTGCACTTCTGCGGGCAGGGGAGCCGGTCGGAATGCCGACGGAAACTGTTTACGGCCTTGCCTGTGATGCCGGAAATCCCGAAGCGGTCCGGAAGGTCTTTGCTGCAAAGGGCAGACCGGCGGATAACCCGCTGATTGTCCACATCGCCTCGCTGTCCGAATGGGAACCGCTTGTGAAGGGGATTCCGCCGCTGGCGGGGAAGCTGGCCGAACGCTTCTGGCCCGGCCCTCTGACGATGATTCTTCCGCGCTCGGAACGGATTCCTGCTATCACCGCCGGCGGACTGGACAGTGTCGGTGTGCGGTTTCCTGCGCATCCGCTGGCACAGCAGATGATCCGGGAGGCCGGTGTGCCGCTGGCTGCACCCTCCGGGAACCGGTCTGGCAGTCCGAGCCCGACCTCTGCTGCGCATATGCTGTCCGATATGGACGGCAGAATTCCGGCAATCGTTGAGGGCGGAAACTGCGTCTGCGGCGTGGAATCTACTGTAATCATTCTGGATGATGCCGAGACTGTCCGCGTGCTGCGTCCGGGCTTTGTGACGCCGGAGCAGCTCCGGACTGCTGCGCGCCGTGTGATTGTCGATCAGGCGGTGCTTTCTCAGGTGACCGCCGGAACTACGGTGCGTTCGCCGGGAATGAAGTATAAGCATTATGCACCTGCGGCTGCCGTGACGCTTCTCTGCGGCAGCAGGGAGCATATTTTGGATTACTTGCAGGCAAAACAGGGAAAAGATGTCTATGCGCTGGTGTTTGATGCGGATTTGCCGGCCTGCCGCGAAAGAGGCATCCGTGCAGTCCCTTACGGGGATACGGACGAAGCGCGTGCAGCGGCGTTTTTCTCACGCCTGCGCGAGCTGGATGCGCTGGGTGCCGGACACATCTATGTCCGTGCTCCGCGGACAGACGGCGTTGGGCTTGCGGTCTACAACCGGTTGATCCGTGCTGCCGGCTATGATGTCGTGCAGACGGACGCCTGTGAGAAGGGATGAGATGAACAGACTGTATTTAATCGGGCTGACCGGACAGACGGGAGCCGGAAAGACAACAGTTTCCGCAGAACTGCAAAAAAAGGGCTTGGCTGTGGTGGATGCCGACCGTGCGGCGCATACGGTCACGGAAAAAGGGCACCCCTGCCTGACAGCGCTGACACGCGTATTCGGAAATGGAATTTTGTCACCGGACGGCACAATGAACCGCAAAGCCGTGGCACAGATGATTTTCGGAGATTCGGCAGTCAAGACAAGGTACGAAGCTGTGATTTATCCGTATATTACGCAGCAGATCCGCGCATCCGTCCGGAAGCTGGCGGCTGAGGGACACACTGCCGTGATTCTGGATGCGCCGACCTTGTTTGAAAGCGGGCTGAACCGGTTTTGCAAAACGGTTGTCTCGGTCGTTGCGGCACCGGAACTGCGATTATCCCGTATACTTCTGCGGGATACGCTGACGGATGAACAGGCCAGACTCCGGATGCAGGCACAGCATTCTGAGGATTTCTACCGTGCACATTCCGATTATGTGATCGAAAATAACGGCGACGAAGTCATGTTAAACCGCGCTGTCTCGGATGCGGCGGAATATCTGCGTCGGACAGCGGCACAATTTATCGTTAATTCAAATACACAAAAACAGGAGGTCATTTTTATGGAGGAAAAAAAGGACATCAAGGCACTGAAGGAGCAGCTTCTCTGCCAGCCGAAGCACGCTGCACAGCTGCTTGATGACAAAAAAATCGAGGCTGCGGATGCGTTTTGCGAAGGGTACAAGACCTTTTTAGACAACGGCAAGACGGAGCGTGAGGCAGCGGCATATGCGGCAAAGCTGCTGGAAGAAAAAGGCTTTCGTCTGTGGAAACGCGGCGATGCGGTGAAATCCGGCGACAAGATCTATATGTGCAACCGCGGCAAAGCGATCGTCGCTGCTGTGATCGGCAGAGAACCGCTGGAATCCGGTATTCATCTGACGGCATCACATATTGATTCCCCGCGTCTGGATCTGAAGCAGCGCCCGCTATATGAGGATCAGGAGCTTGCGCTCTTTAAGACACATTATTACGGCGGCATCAAAAAATATCAGTGGACCGTGATTCCGATGGCACTGCACGGCGTTGTCGTGCGCGCTGACGGTACTTCTGTACAGATAACCGTCGGTGAGGATGCAGATGATCCGATCTTCTGTGTGACGGATCTGCTGCCGCATCTGGCACAGGAACAGGCGAAGCGTCCGCTCGGACAGGGCATCAAGGGCGAAGAACTCAATCTGCTGATCGGTTCCAGACCGGTACGCTCTGAGGAGGGCGGCGATCTGGTTAAGCTTCGCATCATGCAGCTTCTGAATGAGAAATACGGCATCACTGAGGCGGATTTCCGTTCGGCAGAGCTGGAAATCGTTCCCGCAGGAAAGGCGCGAGACCTCGGATTTGACCGCAGTATGATCGGCGCGTACGGCCACGATGATCGTGTCTGCTCTTATCCGGCGCTGGCAGCTCTGCTGGATACGGAGAATCCGGTGCATACCGCTGTACTCATCCTGACCGACAAGGAGGAAATCGGAAGCGACGGAAATACCGGTCTTTGCTCGGCTTATTTCCACGACTTTATGAAGGATCTCGCAGAGGCTTTCGGGACACAGGCTCATACGGTGTTTGCAAAGTCGCAGTGCCTTTCTGCGGATGTGACTGCTGCGTATGATCCGACATTCTCTGATGTGAACGACCGTACAAACTGCGCATATCTGAACTACGGCGTCTGCATGATGAAGTATACCGGTTCCCGCGGTAAAAGCGGTTCGTCGGATGCTTCGGCGGAATTTATCGGCAAAATGCGCCGTGTGTTTGACAGCGCGGGCGTGATCTGGCAGACCGGAGAGCTCGGCAAGGTTGATGCCGGCGGCGGCGGAACAGTCGCAGTTTATCTTGCCAACCTGAACATTGACACTGTGGATGTCGGTGTGCCGGTTCTTTCCATGCACGCACCGCTTGAGGTCGTCAGCAAGATTGATGTGTTCATGGCCTATGAGGCATTCAAGGCATTCAATCAGTCTGAGAACAACTGAAACAGGAAACGCCCTGCGGCAATGAGTAAAGCCGCAGGGCGCCGGTTTTGAGAGGTTGAAAATGGCTCAGAATGCCATCAGGACAGAGTAGATTGTGCCGGCCAGTGCCGTCTGAATCAGCATTGCCAGCGCGACATTCCACATATTGCTGCCGCCCTCGGTCTTCAGACCGTGGAGATATTCCGCTTCTGTTGCAGAATGGGCACGCAGCTTTGAGATCTTTCGCACGGCGTGGCGATAGTACAGATAATTTGCAAACAGGAAAAACAAAACAGAGACCGCCAGATCTGCGACAGCCGAAATCCGCAGCAGATTCATGAATCCGGCTGATTCGGTGTCCAGCCATGCGATGCGGCTGCCCATGCGTTCCGTAATTAAAACGATCGCATTCGGCAGGCCGATCAATGTTTTGAGAATCACCGAGAAGATCATACCGAGCCACATTTTTCTGTTTGCAAAATAGAACTGCGGGAACAGCAGGCTGATAAAATTAAATGAGATTTTCCGTCCGGTCTGCTTCATCAGACGGAAGAGCGGCAGGTAGTAGAAGCGGTTGACCGCAACGAACTCCGCGATTTCGCCCAGCTTGATGCCGTCGTACTCCTCGTCGGGATCCAGTCCGACGGTCGGATCGTTCGGGTTCAGACGCACACCGTCATAGAGCGTTGCGTTGAACATTTTCGGCAGTTCTCCGCGTTCACGCGCTGCTTCCAGTTCTTCAATTTCTGCGCGCTTTTCCTCCGCTCTGGCGGCGTGAAGCTCTTTTTTCCGCTGCATCTGCCAGCTTTCGCCGCTTTCGTGCAGTTCCGTGTTCGTGCAGTGTCCGGCCTCGAGATAGCAGCTGCGGTGATACGGTGTGCCGCATTCAGGGCAGACGACAATATCATCGCTTTCTTCAAAAGGCTTTTCGCAGAAATGACACTTGCAGCCTTGATATTCGAGCATAAGCAACCTCCGTCATCAGAATTTGGTTTTCTTGTTTCTTATTGTATCATAAACCGGCGGATTTTACAAGGGGCAGAACGCTTTTTTCATGTATTCTTCACCGATTTTGCGTAGAATCCGGCGATTTTTCTGCACAGTTCCGTTTTTTTCTGAAAAACACTTGCTTTTTTTCGGATTATATGATATAATACTCTCGAACAGTATGCTTCGGAGGTTATTCGAAGGAATTCAGAAAGGATTGGATTGATCATGAAAATTATTGAACTTGTCGGCGGAATTCTTCTGCTTGTTACCTGTGTGCTGATGATTATTTTCTGCCTGATGCAGGATCAGAAGCAGGATCAGAATATGAATTCCGCAATTACGGGCGGCTCTTTTGACTCTCATTTCAGCAAGCATGACGGAAACACGAAAGAGGCGATTCTCAAGAAATGGACGCTCTGGCTCGCAATCATCTTCTTTGTTGCGACGCTGGTTGTGACGATTGTTCCGGTTCATATCGGAGGCTGATCTACAGAGTTTGGCATACGCTGCGCCCTGTTCGCCGTCAAAGCGGCGGGCAGGGCCTATTTTATACCGGGAGGGATTTTCATGGCAAAAAGAATGAAACTTCACAAAAAGCAGCCGCACGGTACCGTAAAACGCGGAAGACATTCCGCGGCGGAACGCACCGAGCTTCCGAATGTTCCGGTGAATGAGGAACAGGTGCAGCATTTTGTCAATGTGATCTCTGTGTTTTTGAAAAAAGCAAACGGGCGTCCGGTTTCACGGGCGGATCTGGTATCCAAATGCAGAGGACGCGGAAAAATTGAGTTTCAGCGCGCCTTGCAGCAGGTCTGTCAGTCCGGTGACGCAGCGGAACGGCGGACGGGATTTGTCTGGGCCGCTTCTGCGGGGATGCTCCGCGCCATGATTACAAGAGTTTCCCGGACTTACGGATTCGCCAAGACAGAGGACACTGCTGCTGAATATTTCATTCCGGGCAGAGATCTGAAGGGCGCTATGCCCGGTGATCTGGTACTCATCATTCCGACCGGCACTCGCGGTGATTCTCCGGAGGGCATGGTTGTTTCCGTGATACACGAAGCCGAGGTGCAGGTCGCGGGTACACTGGTCGAGGAGGACGGCCGCCTGATGTTCCTCTCCGATCAGCTCAGCAGCCGGCCCCTCCGGATTATCAATGAGGATGAATGGCGGGAGCATGAGGGCGACAAGGCCATTGCGTCGATTGCAGAGCGCGGAACCAGGCATTCGGAACACACGGTTCGTGTCACGGCTTCACTCGGAAGTGCAGACAGCGCAAGAGCCTGTGCACAGGCTTTGGTGACTGTCAGTGGTGTTCCTTATGAATTCCCGGCAGATGTGCTCGCGGAGGCCGAACGGCTGGAACAGGCGGGCATCTCGGACTCTGACCTCAACGGCAGACTGGACCTGCGGAAAAGCGAAGATGTCATTTTCACTATTGATGGCTACGATGCCAAGGATCTGGACGATGCGATTTCTGTTGCGAAGACGGAAACCGGATACCGCCTCGGTGTTCACATTGCCGATGTTTCGCACTATGTCCAGCCGGATTCCGCGCTGGACAAGGAGGCAATCAGCCGCGGAACCAGCATTTACTACGCGGATCAGGTGATTCCGATGCTGCCGAAGGCTCTCAGCAACGGCATCTGCTCGCTGCACCCCGATGTAGACAGACTGGCGTTTTCGGCGCTGCTGACTCTTGACACGGAGGGGGAGCTCAAAAGCTGGGAATTCAGGAAAACTGTGATTCGTTCCCGTGTAAAAGGCGTATACCGGGAAGTCAATGCGCTGCTGCACGGAACGGCAGATGATGAAATCCGACAGAAATATAACTG
The DNA here is from genome assembly GCA_024695445.1 of Oscillospiraceae bacterium. Classification (GTDB taxonomy): domain Bacteria; phylum Bacillota; class Clostridia; order Oscillospirales; family Ruminococcaceae; genus Firm-04. Next base: position 16,126 of record JAILIG010000117.1, on the reverse strand, counting down.
TGTGATGCCGTCGCTGCTCCTTCTCAACGAGCTGCGGGAAAAGCGTCTGGCTGCCAGAAAGCGCAGAGGAGCGCCTTCGCTGGAGGCGGAGGAAAGCGCCTTTATCATGGACGAAAACGGTGTCTGCATCGGGATGCAGCCGCGTACCCGTGCAGAAGGAGAAGAGCTGATTGAGGAATGTATGCTCCTTGCAAATGAAGCGGCCGCAAGGCTTGCAAAGCAGAACAATCTGCCGTTTGTGTACCGTGTTCACGCGCTTCCGCCGGAGGAGAAATCTGCGCGGCTGGCTGATGCGCTGGACCGCCTGGAGATTCCGCATCCGGCAATGGAAAAGCCCCGTGCCTGCGATTATGCTAAAATACTTGAAAATGTCGCGGAGCATCCGCTGAAATCCGTTGTGCATCAGCTTGTGCTGCGCAGCATGGCAAAGGCGGACTATGAAACCGAACCGATCGGTCATTTCGGGCTGGCGCTGGATGACTATACGCATTTTACCTCGCCGATCCGCCGCTATCCCGATCTGGCGATTCACCGGCTGCTGACGGCGTTCCTTTCGGGTGAAAAACCGGATAAGGCGATGGCTTTTGCACATGAAGCTGCTGCGGCCGGCTCCATGACCGAGCAGCGGGCCATGCAGCTCGAACGCGACTGCGATGACCGGTACCGTGCGGAATTTATGTCTTCACATATCGGTGAGGAGTTTGACGGCATGATTTCCGGTCTGACCGATTTCGGCATCTATGTCATGCTGCAGAACACGGCGGAGGGACTTGTTTCGCTTGATGTGCTGGAGCCGGATGAATATGTTTATGACGGCTTCTTTACCATGACAGGTACGCGTACGGGCAGACGGTTCACACTCGGACAGCAGATGCGGGTGCGCTGTGTCCGCGTTTCCATCGGCAGCGGGCATATTGATTTTGTTCCCGCGGAGAGCTGCTCGCAGAATGAGGAGGAGACAGCATGAATACACAGCAGCTGACTTATGTCATTGCCGTGGCGGAATGCCAGAGCTTTTCGCGTGCAGCGGAAAAGCTCTATGTGACACAGCCTTCTCTCAGCCAGTATATTCACAGCATTGAAAAGCAGCTTGGCGTGCAGCTTTTTGACCGCTCCTCCAGCCCGATCCGTCTGACGGACGCCGGACAGCTCTATGTCTCATGGGCCAAACGGCTCCTGATGATGGAAGAGGATATGAATAATGCGCTGTCGGATCTGATGAGCATGGAATCCGGCTCGGTCCGGATCGGTGCTTCGTCATTCCGCATTCGCTGCCTGCTTGCAAAGAGCTTTGCGGAGTTTCATGAGCGGCATCCTGCAATCCGGATGTCGATTCACGAGGCGGATATGCGCCAGCTCCGGGAACTCCTTGGGGCCGGTGAGATTGATTTCGCAATCGGAACCGTCAGCTTTGATGACCGGAACTTTTCCAAGGAAATCCTCGCAACCGAGCGAATGTATCTGGCGGTATCCCCGAAGCATCCGCTGGTGTCCTCCCTGCCGGAGCCGCTGACTGCGGAGGATATCTGTCAGGCGACACCGAAGTTTCTGCGTCAGAAGCCTGTCGATCTGCAGCTTGTGGCAGGGGAGGCGTTCGTCGCTGCAAATGCCGGTGAATACGATCAGGAAACACTGAACGATGCGTGCAGGCAGTGCGGTTTTCAGCCGAGAATCTCGTACAGTGTCCGCACGATCGAAACGGTTTTCTCGTTTGTCTGCGCGAATATGGGCATCGCGCTTCTGCCGGATTCCCTCATTTATTACGGGAATTTCCGCGAGCACCCGAATTATTATATGCTGCCGGATGAGATTGCAGAGCGTGCCATTTCTCTGATCTCCAAGCGAAATGCCTATATCTCCAAGGCTGCGTCGGCATATGCGCTGCTGTTGAAACAGCTTGTCGATGTCGGTACCTGGCGGATGGGCGGTTTCGGAGAGGCGGTGCAGAATGATTGACGCGGCTGTTCGGGAGAAAATGATCACCAGATCGCTGGTTTCGGTCGGAACACGCGCTTACTGGGCCCGGATTCTGCATCAGAAGCGGATTTCGCTGGCATTTATGGGCGGCTCTGTGACGCAGGGATACGAGAATTACCGGATTTTGCCGGAGTCGTATCCGGGAATTGCGGCAGATATGCTGCGGCAGCAAGGGTACGAGGTTGAATGCACGATCTGTGCGGATGCCGGAATGGACAGCCTCACAGGTGCGGTGCTGGCAGAGGATGTTGTACTGAGCAAGAAACCGGACATCGTGTTTCTGGAGTATGCGATCAATGAGACAACACTGCGGCACAGCGTCGAATATTTTGAGAGTCTGGTGCGACGCCTGCTGGATGCACCCTGCTCTCCGGCGGTCTGTCTGCTGTTGATGAGGAGTGCCAACGATTACAGCTGTGCGTCATTTATGCGGCCGATGGCGGAACATTACGGTTTATCGTGCATTGATATGCGGGAAGCGCTGAATCCTTCTTTGGCTGCGCAGGAATTGACATGGGATGCATTTGCAGACAAAGAAAGTCACCCGAATTCGGACGGGCACCGTCTGCTTGCAGAGTGCGTGCTGCATCTGATCCGGTGCGCCGGCGAACAGCCCCGTTCCCCGCTGCCGGCCCTTCTTCCGGAACCGTGGCTGGATGCGCCGTTTCAGGCACTGCGCCGCATCGAGGAAGGACAGGTCCCGGAGGATATTTGGGTAACTCCGGATTATCCTGTGTCGCCGCGCCCGCTTCAGTTTTTTCACAGGTCGTGGTGTATTACAAAAGCGTCCGGCGCGTGGACGATGCACTGCAGATGCAGAACTGCCGTGATCTTCTTTGAGGCGCACATCATGCCCGGCTACGGCAGCTGCAGAATTCTGCTGGACGGAAAGCCTGTGAAGCACCCCATGCTGGACGGCGGCGTTCTGCACACGCATTCTATCTACGCATGGGGAAATCCGCATGAGCTGGTGCTGATGAAACAGGCGGAGCCGGCCGAACACACCATCACGCTGGAACCGCTGGAAGATACGGTTTATCTGCTTTGTGCAGCAATTGAATGAGAGAAATAAAGGAGAAATCGGATGTTCAAAAGAAAGGGCATTGTTGTCTGGAAACTGATTTTGCTGATTGCCGGAATTCTGGCAGTCGCTGTGACGGCCGTTGCCGCTGCGGTACTGCTCCGGGACAAGAATCACGAGATTGACTCGCTCCGTGCGATGCTGGAGGTGACGGAGCCGCCGGAAGAAACGCAGGTGACCTATTTCGAGCCGGTGCAGGTGAATCATCATTATGATCTGGCAGGTCATAAAATTTTGCTCAAGGATCAGACATTCGGGGAAATCTGGATTCCGGTTCTGAAGGATGTCAAGCTTTCGGTTCATCCGCTGGAGCTTCTGAAAGAAAAAAACTCCAGAATGGTTTCATACGATCAGAACGGCGACTTCAACGCCATGACCGGCATTGATATCTCATCACACAATCGGGTGACCGACTGGGAAGCCGTGAAGGCGGACGGGATTGATTTCGTGATGCTTCGCGTCGGATACCGCACTTACGGCGGCGGTCTGCTTCATGAGGACGACAGGTTCAAGGAGTATTACAGGGGGGCGAAGGCGGCCGGCCTGAAAATCGGGGCGTATTTCTTCTCACAGGCCGTGACCGAGGAGGAGGCTGTCGAGGAGGCACAGCTGACGGCCAAACAGCTGAAGGGCTGTGAACTGGATTTTCCTGTTGCGTTTGACTGGGAGATCATTTTCGACGATGAGGACGGCGCACGGACGGATCATGTCTCAGTCGAAGAGCTGACAAATCTGACGCTTGCCTACTGCCAGAATATAGAATCTATCGGCTTCCGGCCGATGATCTATCAGAATAAGCGCACCTCTCTGCTGAAATACGATCTGCCGCGGCTGCAGGGCATTACATTCTGGCTCGCGGAGTACGGAGACGGTCCGACCTATATCTACGACTATGATATGTGGCAGTACAGCTGCAAGGGCCACGTGAACGGCGTTGAGGATAAGGTCGATCTGAATCTCAGCTTTTATGATTTCTCTCAGAAGGATGCGCCTGCTGTGCATATTCCGGCTTCATCCGTCAGCTCACAGACTGAAACGACGACAGTCGCGGAAACTACCGATCAGACCGGAACAGATTCGGATGAAACAACGGATCATACATCAGAAAGCGCTGAAAAGTAAAAAGAATTCTCTCTCTATATATAGTAATGTGATCTGTTTTGTGCAGATCACATTCTTTTTTTACTTGACAAAATAAATTTAGTTTGATATAATATAATTGAGCTAAACCGAATGAAGCTAAATCAATCCAAAACCTATCTGAATTCCGGAGGTGTAATCAATGCAGTATCGGTATCGAACGAAAATGACCTGCTCAAGAGAAATTCTGTTTGACATTCAGGACGGCGTTATCAGCAATGTACAGTTTATCGGCGGCTGCAACGGCAATCTCAAGGCGATTTCAAAGCTGATTGACGGCTGGACAGCAGAGCAGATTGCGGCAAAGCTGCGGGGAAATCTCTGCAATAACCGGTCGACCTCATGCGCCGATCAGCTTGCTGTTGCCGTGACAGAAGCTGCTGAAGCGGAACGGTCTGCGAAGGGTGCTGCGGAATGATCGGCGGAGAGACGGATGCGCTGAAGCTTGAAAACCAGATCTGCTTTCCGCTGTATGCCTGTTCCCGTGCTGTCATCAAGCAGTATCATCCGTGTCTGGATCAGATCGGCCTGACCTATACCCAGTATGTCACGATGATGGTGCTGTGGGATGAACGGCAGATTTCGGTCCGGGATCTCGGAAAACGGCTGTATCTGGACTCCGGAACACTGACGCCAGTTCTCAAGAGTATGGAAAGCAAAGGCTATGTGACCAGACAGCGGAGCGAACAGGACGAACGTCTGCTGATTATTTCTCTGACGGATGCGGGTGAGGCACTGCGGGGAAATGCTGCTGTGATTCCGGAACAGGTCGGATGCAGACTGGGGTTATCTGCTGAAGATGCCGTAAAGCTTTACAAACTGTTGTATCAGGTGCTTGGGACTTTGGACGCATCGTAGTTTAGAGCGGTTTTAAGGTATCCAAAAGCCAATATAGAAAAATATCGCTGTTTCTGGCATTTTTAAAGGCAATTTAAGCCATTTTCTTTCTTTTATCCTTGACTGAGTTAATAGAATATGCTAAAATGAAAATGGGCGGAGGGCCTGATAAAATTTTTATTTAGGGGGATCGTTATGAACAACAAGTTGATAAGCCGTATTTCGGCTGTTGGATGTTCGATTGTGACTGCCTCTGCAATGCTGACGGCACTGCCGCAGAACTGGGCGATTACGGCGTCCGGTGCGGGCTCTGTTGTCATCAATGAGGTGTGTACCAAGAATTCGACTTCGGCTGCTTCGGACGGTCAGTTCTATGATTACATTGAACTGTATAACACCACACAGTCAGCCGTTTCAGTCGGCGGGTTCTATCTTTCCGATGATCCCGAAAATCCGAAGGGATATATGATTCCGGCCGGCACTACGGTCGGTGCAAAGGGCTACTGTGTCATCTACTGCGGCATTTCGGAGGAATCGAGGGTTGCGGGTACGCCCTTCGGTCTTTCCAAGAGCGGTGAGACGCTTCTGCTGTCTGATGCAAACGGAAATGTTCTCGAAAAGATTGAAGTTCCGGCGCTGAATGACAACTTTGCATTCGGCCGCGTTCCGGACGGCAGTGAGAATTTCTCGGTGCTGAACCAGCTATCGCCGGGACAGAGCAATCCGTCCGGCGCGGTGGACAGAATTATCGTTCAGCCGCCGGTTTTCTCCAAGGAGAGCGGATTCTATTCTTCTGAGTTCTCTCTGACGCTCTCTGCTGCTTCCGGCTGCACCGTCTATTATACAATGGACGGCAGCGATCCGACTCCGAACGGTGATTCTCAGCGGTACAGCAGCGCGATTCCGGTACGCAATGTCTCGGATCAGCCGAATGTATACGCGGCCAGAACCGATATCGGTACTTCTTACACGCCGCCTGCCGATCCGGTCAAAAAGGCGATGATCGTGCGTGCGGTTGCGGTCGATCAGCAGGGGAATGTGAGTCAGATTGCGACAAACACCTACTTTGTCGGCTATACCGGACAGGATCTGGAAACCAAGATGCGCGTGGTTTCTCTCGTCACCGATCCGGATAACCTGTTTGATGAAGAAAAGGGCATCTATGTGCTCGGCAAGACCGCTCAGAATGCCGGCGGCCAGGGCGGCTTCCCGATGATGGGCTTTGGCCAGCAGCCCGCCAATTACACGCAGAGCGGCAGAGAGTGGGAGCGCCCTGCACAGTTTACGCTGTTTGATTCCGGAAAGGCTGTTTATTCTGCGTATGCAGGCATCCGCATTCACGGTGCGTATACGCGTGCCAATGCACAGAAGAGCTTTAACCTCTATGCGCGCAGCGATTACGGCACGGCGAAATTCGACTATGATTTCTTTGACGGCAAAGCGCTGAATGTCAAGGGCAAGCCGATTACTTCCTTTGATAAGCTGACGCTTCGCAACGGCGGCAACGACAACAACACGAAGGTCCGTGACCGCATGAATCAGCAGATGGTGCAGGACCGCAGCTACGGTACAGAGTGTCAGGTGGAATGTATTGTGTTCCTCGACGGCGAGTACTGGGGCACCTATAATATTGTCGAGAAGATCGGCAAGGAATTCATCGCCGATCACTACAAGGTCAAGGAAAAAGATGTCTGCATGATCAAGACTGATGAGCAGGCCGACGGCTCGGAGCAGGGCTGGGCTGATTATCAGGCATTGAAGGAATTTGCAAAGAGCGCGACATTCGCGGATCAGGCGGACTATCAGAAGTTTGCACAGCTCGTTGATGTCCAGAGTTTTGCAGATTATATGGCTACGGAGGTCATACTTGGAAATTCCGACTTTGGAAACAACAACTATGCTCTCTGGAAGACGGAAAATGTGGATGACAGCAAGAAGTATGCAGACGGCAAGTGGAGATTCATTCTGTTTGACACGGAATACGGCGCAGGTCTGTACGGCCAGAGCAATGTCAATTCCAGCATCATGCAGAATCTGCAGCAGCTTGCGAGCCGCGGCGAATGGCTGCCGAAGCTGTTTATCAATCTGCTGAAAAACTGTGATGAATTCCGTGCGCTCTATCTTCGGAATTACTTTGATCTCTGCAACGAAAACTACAGATCCGATAAGGTGCTCGCAGCTTTCCGCGAGATTGTGAATGCAACGCAGGAGGCCAATGTGGAATCCATGAAGCGGTTCCCGAGCGGCGGTACCAGTGGCGGAATCGGTGACTGGGGAGACTGGGGCGACTGGGGCTTCCCGGGCGGCCAGAGCGGCGGCGAATGGGGAGGTTTCCCCGGTGGCCAGGGTGACTGGGGCTTCCCCGGCGGCCAAGGCGGTGACTGGGGCATTCCCGGCGGCCAGGACGGCGAAGGCGGCGCAGTGAATCCGGGCGGAGCTGTCAACCCAGGCGGTGCGGTCAATCCCGGCGGCGAAGTGAATCCCAGCCAGCCTCCGCAGGAAGTGGATTATGCTGCATCGCTGCAGAAGGAACTGGATACCATTCAGACCTTCTGGTCCAGCCGTGCGGAAACTGCAAAGCGTCTGATGCTGCAGTGGCTCGGCAATCTTGTCTCTCAGGAGCAGATCACGGTGGAGCTCAGCAACGATTCGTCAAAGGGTACCGTGAAACTGAATACGCTTTCTCTCGACTGCAAGAACGGTACTTGGAGCGGTACTTATCCCTCCGATCAGGCTGTTTATCTGAAGGCAAAACCCGCTGAGGGTTATGCGTTCGATCACTGGGAAATCACCGGAGGTACTCCTTCCGGCACCGGCAAGAGCATCACTGTGCAGCCGGATGCTTCGGCGCAGAAGATTTCTGTTCGGGCAGTCTATAAGGTCGGTGTGGATGAGCCGGATGTGACGACAACTACGACTACATCTACGACGAAGGACAGCGGAACACAGTCGCTCAAGCGCGGTGATGTGGACTGCAACGGTGTGGTAAATGTGGCAGATGCTATTTTCCTTGCACGCTATATTGCCGAGGATAAGGAAGCAGTGCTCTCTCCGCAGGGCAAGGCAAATGCAGAGCTGACCGGCGATTCCTCTCTGGATTCCAATGATATCGGCCGCTTGCTTCTGTACCTCTCTGGTCAGATCAAGACACTGTAATGACATCAGAAAAAGAGACCGTCCGGAATGGACGGTCTCTTGTTTTGCTGATTCAGAATTTTCGGTAACGGAACATCACAACGGCGACAATCGCTGTCGCTACAATCGAAATCAGGAACGGATACACCCAGCTCATCGCAAAGGGGAGTGTATTCGTGTTGATGCCGTAAAAGGCAAAGATGATGTTCGGAATCTCAATGATCACCGTGATGATCGTCAAGCGCCACATGACGGAGTTCTGGTTGTTGGCGATGACATAGGAGAATGCGTCCATCATGGCAGAAAGGACGCCGCTGTAGATGCTCGCCATTTCAGAGGCCTGCCGGAACTCGATTGTGACATCGTCCATCAGGTCCTCGTCTTCGGGATAGAGCTTCACGGCTCTGCCGCGCTGGATCTTCTCAATTGTGGCGAGATTCGCTTTCAGGGATGTGGAGAAGTAAACGAGGGATTTCTCCAGTCCCATGAGCTGAATGATCTCCTGATTCTTCATGGCGCCGCTGAGTTGCCGCTCCATGGAATAGGAAATTTTGTCGATTTGCTTCAGATACAGGACAAAGCCAGCCGAAATGCGCATCAGAATCCGCAGAATAAACTGCGTCCGGAGCTGTGTCTGCACATTGTAGGGCTTTCCGTCCGCAATCGCTGCCAGCACATCATTTCTGCGCAGGGAAATCGTAAAGACACAGTCCTCTGTGTTGATGATGCCGAGCGGAACCGTAGAATAGACCTTCGTATCCGTATCTTTTTCCACATCGGCGACGGCCGTGTCTACAATAATCAGTGTCTGGCTGCCTTCACGCTCAATACGGGAGGACTCCTCTTCATCCAGACAGGAACGGACAAATCCGACATCCAGCCCGAAATCGACGGTCAGCGTGTGAAATTCCTCTTGTGTCGGCTCGTAAACGGAAATCCAGCACCCGGGCTCTTTGTGATCAATCGGACAAAGTGCTCCGTCGATCGTTTTAAAGAAGTGCATCATAGGCAATGCCTCCGTTTGTATTTTTATCATTATTTTGTTACAACTCGCCGGAAAAGTTGCAAACCGATGACAAAGTATTCTCAATGCAGTCGCAAATTGCTGACAGTTTGCAAAAACCGGTTGATTTTTCCTGCGGTATCCGCTATACTGTGATCAAGGAGAAACGAACCGGATGCGGCGGTCAGGAGCTGCGGATGGATCGCGTATCTTTAAGTGGAAATGTGTTGTTTATGATCCGACATTTTGCCATTAAACATCCTTCATTCTGTGCCCGTAGTTCCCTTGCCAGGACTGCGGGGCTTTTTTTGTCTGTTTTATTTGAAGAACAGCTGGATTTTTGCAGCGTCGGCCAGAACCGTACCCTGGATCATCTGGTCGGAGCCGCCGCCTCTGCCGTTGAGCGCACTGTTGAATTCCTTGGACCATGCGCGCAGCGGAACCGTGCTGCTGCCGATGATATACCGGTAGCCGTCAGTATCATTGCCGGAGAACACGGCACAGATGCCGCTGCAGAGCTTGATTCCGGCATTGGCAAGGTTCCTCAGACTGTTGTTGTCCAGCAGATCGTCAAAGAGAACCAGATTGCCTTCTGTGGGCGTGAGGGAAGCAATCCGCAGATCCAGCAGCGCGTGCTTTAATGCAGCTGCTTCTTCACGGGTATGCTGTAAATTTTGCATCAGGCGCTCTACGGCATCTGCCGTTTCCAGCTGCGGTGCAGAAAGCATCGCAGAAATCCGGGCTGTGTTCTCACAGCGCTTCTGGTAATCGTCGAGCGCGTCCATACCGCAGAGCATCCGGATCCGGATGCCGCCTTTCCAGCTCTCGCTGCTGAGAATCTTGACGCCGCCGACTGCGCCGGTCTGGGACACATGAGGTGCGCAGCAGGCACAGCAATCCCAGCCGTCGATGGTGACAATGCGGATATTTTCTGTCAGCTCCAGCTTGGAGCGGTAATCCAGCACGGCACATTCTTCCGGAGAAGGATAGGAGACCGTGACAGGCACATTCAGACCGACAACACGGTTTGCAATGTATTCCACAAAGCGCAGCTCTGCGTCGGAGAGCACGCCGCTGAAATCAACCGTTACGCCGTCTGTGCCGAGATGAAAGCCTACATTATCGTAGCCGAACTGCGTGTGTACGATACCGGAGACCAGATGCTCGCCGGTGTGATTCTGCATCTTCCGGAAGCGCTCCTGCCAGTTCAGGACACCGCGTACCAGTGAACCGATTTCCAGATCGGAATCGGTGTAGTGAACAATTTCACCGTTGACTTCCTGCACATCCAGCACCGAGGCGCTGCCGATGTTGCCGGTGTCCGAGGTTTGGCCGCCGCCCTCCGGGAAAAACGCTGTCTGGTCGAGCACAACGGCAAAGGCGGCGCCTTCCGGGTGCTTTTCCGTGGAACGAAGCGGATCGCAGCGAAGAACCTTTGCGGAAAAATCACGCAGATAACTGTCTGTGTCATATAATTTTTTTGTCAGCATGAAATCAGGCTCCTTTTTTGCGGTTTTGCCGCGAATACTAGTCTATATTATACCATAAACACGGCATCCCGTCAATGCAAAAGTGAAACTTGTGTGAAAAACTATATAATAAGCTTGACAAATTCTATAATACGAGTATAATGTTATTAGAACATGAAAGGAGTGATAGAGATGCCGAAAGCAGTTTACAGTCTGGTGCTGCAGTCCGATGTGGTGGACGCAGTTGACCGTCTGGCCTATCTGCGCGGTACCAGCCGCTCTGCACTCATCAATCAGATTCTGGCAGAAGCAGTCGGGTATGTGACGCCGGAGCACAGAATGGCCGAGATCCTGGATACGCTTTCCAATCAGATGACCGGACTATATCAGCTTCAGGAGCAGGGGACGGACGGGACTTTGATTATCAGAAGCCCGCTGCGGTACCGCTACAAGCCGACGATCCGGTACCGCGTGGAGTTGTACCGGCAGCCGGATCAGGCAATCGGTGTCCTGCACGCCTCATTCCGGACGCAAAATCAGAATCTGTTGCAGGAGGCTGAACAGTTCTTCCGCTGCTGGTCGGCGCATGAAACCGCAGCAGGGGCCGCGGCTCCGTCCGATTCCAGTACGATGAACGGCAGCTGGGACAGACAATTCCGCATCCGCGGAACGGAAACTCGTTCCAATGCAGAGATCGGTGCAGCAATCGGTCAGTATATCAAGCGCGTGGATGCAGCGTTGAAAGCGTATTTCGCTGAACTGCCGGACCGTGAAGCTGCCAAAAATGCTGTGTCTCAATTTTTCACATAGATGCCGGAGCAAGCTGTTTTGCCGTCTGATACGGACGGCGGAGATATTTTGCAATCAACCCGGAAGAAGTAATATAACTTCTGCTTAGACTATAAAGGAGGTATTCCTATGAATGCAAACAACATGACGCAGAAAACACTGGAAGCCATCCAGCAGGCGCAGACGCTCTGCACCAGCTACCAGAACAATGCGATCGAACCGATTCACCTGTTTACGGCTCTGATGCAGCAGGCGGACGGTCTGGTTCCGCAGATCATGCAGAGAACCGGTGTGAATCAGGCTGCCCTGACGCAGGCGGCCGAGCAGGCTGTTGCAGCGCTGCCCCATGTGACCGGAAGCGGCCGGTCGGCGGATTCCTTCTATATTTCGCGTGAAACGGAACAGCTTCTTGCAGAAGCGGAGTCTGCCGCAAAGCAGATGCAGGATGAATATGTTTCGGTGGAGCATTTGCTGCTTGTGATGCTTCGCAGCCGGAACAATACCCTGCAAAAGCTCTTCCAGCAGTTTCATGTATCCGAAGACAGCGTGCTGAAAGCTCTGCGCGAGATTCGCGGCAATACGCGTGTGACGACAGAGACGCCGGAGGCAACCTATGATGCGCTGAAGAAATACGGACAGGATCTGACGGCGCGTGCAAAACAGCAAAAGCTCGATCCCGTCATCGGCAGAGATGCGGAAATCCGGAATGTCATCCGGATTCTGTCCCGTAAGACCAAAAACAATCCTGTGCTGATCGGTGAACCTGGTGTCGGTAAAACAGCGATTGCGGAGGGCCTTGCACAGAGAATTGCCAGAGGGGATGTCCCGGACAGCCTCCGTGACCGGACGATCTTCTCACTCGATCTTGGCGCGCTGGTCGCCGGTGCAAAGTATCGCGGCGAATTTGAGGAGCGTCTGAAGGCCGTTCTGCAGGAAGTCAAGAAGTCGGAAGGCAAAATCCTGCTGTTTATTGATGAGCTTCATACGATTGTCGGTGCCGGAAAGACAGATGGTGCCATGGACGCGGGCAATCTGCTGAAGCCAATGCTGGCACGCGGCGAGCTGCACTGTATCGGTGCGACGACACTGGACGAATACCGTAAATATATTGAAAAGGACGCTGCACTGGAACGCCGGTTCCAGCCTGTGCAGGTTGGTGAGCCGACTGTGGAGGATACGATTTCCATTCTGCGCGGTCTGAAAGAGCGGTACGAGGTGTTCCACGGCGTCAAAATCCATGATGCGGCACTGATTGCCGCTGCGACGCTCTCGAACCGTTATATCTCCGACCGTTTCCTGCCGGACAAGGCGATTGACCTTGTCGATGAGGCCTGTGCCATGATTCGGACCGAGATGGATTCTATGCCGACAGAAATGGACGAAATCTCCCGTAAGATCATGCAGATGGAAATTGAAGAGGCGGCTCTGAAAAAGGAAAATGATGCTGTTTCCGAAGCACATCTCAGCGAACTGCAAAAGGAACTGGCCGGTTCCCGTGAGCGGTTTGCGGCCATGAAAGCACAGTGGGAGAATGAAAAGTCGGGCATCAGCCGCGTGCAGGAACTGCGAGCTGAAATGGAACAGCTTCGTGCAGAAATTGCACTGGCAGAGCGGGAATACGATCTCAATAAGGCTGCAGAGCTGAAATACGGCAAGCTGCCGGCGCTGCAAAAGGAGCTTTCCGATGCGGAAAACGGCGCACAGAACGGCAGCTCCAGACTGCTGCGTGACTGTGTGACAGAAGACGAAATTGCCAGAATTGTCGCCAGATGGACCGGTATTCCGGTGGCCAAGCTCATGGAAGGTGACCGCGAAAAGCTGCTGCATCTCGATGAAACGCTTCACAAGCGCGTCATCGGTCAGGATGAAGCCGTGCAGAAAGTCAGCGAGGCAATTCTGCGGTCCCGTGCCGGAATTCAGGATCCGAACCGCCCGATCGGTTCCTTCCTGTTCCTCGGCCCGACCGGTGTCGGCAAGACAGAGCTTGCCAAAACACTTGCCGAAGCGCTCTTTGACGATGAACGGAACCTCATCCGCATTGACATGAGCGAATATATGGAGAAGTTCAGCGTCAGCAGACTGATCGGAGCGCCTCCCGGCTATGTCGGATATGAGGAGGGCGGCCAGCTGACCGAGGCTGTCCGGAGAAAACCGTACAGCGTGGTGCTGCTGGACGAAATCGAAAAGGCGCACCCAGATGTATTCAATTTGCTGCTTCAGGTCCTGGATGACGGCAGAATCACGGATTCCCAGGGCAGAACCGTTGATTTCAAGAATACGATTCTGATTCTGACCTCGAATCTCGGTGCGGATGCGCTGCTCGCCGGCATTCAGCCGGACGGTACGATTTCCGATGAAGCAAGCGCACAGACGGATGCGCTTCTGCGGCAGCGGTTCCGTCCGGAATTCCTGAACCGTCTGGATGAGATCATCTGCTATAAGCCGCTGACGAAGGCGGAGATCGGCAAGATTGTCGATCTGCTGACCGAGCATCTGCAAAAGCGTCTGGAGGATCAGCAGCTTCATATGACTCTGACGGACGCAGCAAAAACGGCTGTCATGGAGCAGGGCTATGATCCGAGCTTCGGTGCCCGTCCGCTCAAGCGTCTGATGCAGCGGAAGATCGAAACGCTCGTTGCAAAGCGGATGCTGAGTGAGCCGATTCCGGCAGGCGGAACGATTTCTGTTGACTATAACGGAAGTGAATTTGTCTGCTCGATTCAGAGCTGAACAAAACGGAGCCGAAGGCACAAACTTCGGCTCCGTTTATTTGTGATCCCGTTCAGGCGTCCATGACAGGCAGCGTATGCGCGATGAGATAGCCCTTCTGCCTGAACGCATCGAGGAGCGCCTGCCGTTCGCTCTGATTCATCGGAACTGTAATCAGGCAGGCGTTGTCTACGGCTGCGATTTCTTCATCGGGGTGACCTGCCTTTGCAAGGTATTCCGATGCAAAGCTGCTGATTTCAGCGGCATTGTATGCGGCAGAGAAGCGGATCATTACGCCGCATACCAGTTTCTCAACCCCGGAAATGAAATTCTGCGTGCCGGCATCAACCCAGAACTGCGAAAAGACTGTCTTGTGGTGCTTCGAGGCTTCGATGACATCGCCCATTACGGCGCTTGCAGTCGGCAGCTTTCCGGCTCCGCGGCCGCAGAAATAAGCGCGGTCAATCGCATCGCCGCAGACTTCTACACAGTTGAACACGCCGTCTACACGCGAAATCATATTCTCGTGCGGAACATACATCGGCATGACAGCCGGCAGGATTGAGCCGTCATCAAGCTTTTTGACAAACGCAATCAGTTTGACGGAGCCGTCCAGTGCATCCGCAGCGGCGGCATCTTCCAGCGAAATATCCCGGATTCCTTCGGTATGGACGCTTTCCGGATAGACATGCCTGCCGAATGCCAGAGAGGACAGAATACAGATTTTCCGGCAGGCATCGTGCCCGTCAACATCAGCGCTCGGCTCACGCTCGGCATAGCCGAGATCCTGTGCCAGCTTCAGCGCATCCTGAAACGGCATATCGTCTGACAGCATTTTGTTGAGGATGAAATTAGTGGTGCCGTTCAGAATGCCGTAAATCGCGGAAATTTCATTTGCGGCGAGGCATCTGTGCAGCGGGCGGATAATCGGAATTGCACCGCCGACACTCGCTTCAAAGAAGCAGTTGCAGGAATGGGATTTGGCGGCTGCAAGCAGCTCGGCGCCTTTGTTTGCAATCAGCTCTTTATTCGATGTTACGACGCTGATGCCGCGGTTCAGGCAGGACATCAGGAATGAAAATGCGGGCTCTGTTCCGCCCAAACACTCGGCGACGACTGCGACTTCTTCATCTGCCAGAATCGGATCCATTGCTTTGACAAATTTGTCTGCAAAAGGGGAGTCCGGGAAATCACGGAGGTCCAGTATATATGCAAGACGGAGTTCGTCGCCTGCTTTTTCGTTGATTTTTTCGTGGTTCTTCGTGAGAAGCTCCACAACGCCGGAACCAACCGTTCCGTAACCCAAAACTGCTATTTTTTTCATGAAATCATCGCCCGTTCACGGGCACCCTTTCCTTAATATTTTTCGCTGCGGTCTCTGTTTCTTTAGGTACCGGAAAGCAATCTGACCTCTACGACGCCCTGCCGCTCGGAAAGCCGCTGACACAGGACGGATATGCCGGCGGATTCTACCAGCCGGAAGGAGACGGTCACGGTTGCAGCACCGTCAACCGGGATACTTTGATTCAGTGTCAGGACATTGGCCTGCACATCGGAAAGCGTTTGCAGGACGCCGGAAAGAACGCCGGCGGTATCGTGCAGCAGCAGATAGACGGTAAAAATGTGCTCCTGCATCTGCTCCTCGTAAATAAAAACAGAATCGCGGTATTTATAAAATGCACTGCGGGAAATGCCGACCGTTCTGCAGGCAGCCGATGAGCTTTTTTCCTCACGGTTAGCAAGCATTCGTTTGACGGTAAGCGTTTTGAGGATGACCTCCGGCAGGACGGAAGCATCAACTACGACCAAGTTTTTTGCCTGATCCGACATGGTTTTTCAACCCTCCTGAAATGAGGTGTTCCGCCTGCGACGGACAGTTGTATTTGCAACAGCATCATTATAACACATTTTGTCACGGTTGTCAAGCCTTGAAACACAAAGAAAACCGACATCATTCGTAACAGTTTTGCGCAGTTTGCTGAGATT
>JAILIG010000094.1 GCA_024695445.1 Oscillospiraceae bacterium | reverse complement strand
CTTGTCGGCGGTGTGCGTCACGATGTTCTCCGGCTGCACGCCGTGGACATTCGCATCTGTCAAAATCGCCGGCACAAACCATTCCGAATATTCGCCGCTGGTCTGGTTGGGGCCGTATGTCTGATAGCCGTTTGAAATGTTCTTGCCCTTCAGGTTCAGCGCCCAGAAATCCCTGTTGACCAGACGCAGCTTGTCCGCGTTGTTGCCGGTGCCATTGTTCTGCACGGTGATGACGGAATAGCCGTCCGGATCGGGCGCGTCCAGCAGCTCGACCTTGCCGCCTTCGCTGCCGTTGACCGTTACCTTATAGCTGTAAAGCGACAGATACTTGGTCACGCCGTCCACCTGCGCGGTGATGTAATAATCATTGCCGCTGATCCAGGTGAAGGTCCATTCCGTCACATCGGTGTCCGAGATCACATAATGCGTAAAGCTGTCCGTGCCGGCGTCGATCTGGCTCGCAGGGTAGACCGTCACGGCTTTGGACGCCAGTCTGCTGTTCTGCTTGTATGTGCCCATCAGGGCAGGAACATTTGTCTGTCTTCCCGTCGCTGTGACCGGTTGGTTCCAGTTTGCCAGCGCAAAGCTCATGCCGTCCAGCTCATTGCCGATCTGATGATCGTCGTTGTGATAGAACAGGATGCCGTAGGCGGAGAAGGAATCCGTTTCAAAGGACATCCGGTCGGAGAGTGTGCGTGTCCGCGGCACATTCTGTTCGAGCTCCGCGCCCATCAGCACGGGCTGCCCCGCCGCAAAGTGTATGACATCCGTCTGAATCGCGCCGTCCGGCTCGTTCAGCATCGGCCGGTCATAGGTGATTTCCACGGAAACCGGTGCGTCCGGCTCGATTGCGCGGCCCGCGTACCGGAAGGAGATATCAAAGAAGCGCGCATAGGTCAGCTCACAGCCGCGGAGTGCCGCGTCGGACTGCGCAAAGTAGCTGCTGTATCGGGCGGAATACTCCGCGACCTCACTGAGGGCGAGCATCGTCCCCTCCGGAATGCCGGCTTCCTCCGTAAAGCTGACGGAAAGCTGTACGCCGTCCGCGCTGAGGCTTCCGGCATACCGCCCGTTTCCGCAGGAGGTCACCGTCGTGAACGCCGTGTCCGCCGCCGCAGTGTGCGGCAGGAAATCAGCAGAGGACAGCAGCATGGAAAGGCTCAGGGTAATCCCTGTCAGTTGTCGGAACAATCGTTTTTTCACTGTCCTCACCCCCTCCCGGAAAAACACAAAGCAGCACCAATGCCGGCCCTTCGGAGCAGCCGATGCGGCAGAGATGCTGTTTATCCGTTTTCGCGGGTGTCATCTGTCCAGCGTTCAGTCTGCCGTGTCGGTCCGTTCCGTGTTGACGGATTGATTTCATCAGTATCTTGTAGATAATCTATTATATCATACATTTCAATTTTAATCAATAGTTTTTTAGAAAAAAACAAGGATTCCGGACGGTTTTTCCGTAAAAAAAACGGTGTTATACAGCAATATGCACAAAAACGGTGCGCGATATTTGTATCTGGAAGAAATGCAGTTATTTTTTGCAACAGTTTCCGGCGGAAATGGACATTCCTACAAAAATCCTCCGCAGCAGAAATTTCACTTGATTCCGGCGGGTTTTCGCTGTATAATAGTTAGGCGCCGCTGATGCGGCACAGGAAAGCACCGTCCCGCAGAGGGGCGGTCAGTCTGAAGGATACGGAGAGGTACAAAGTGGAAAAAAGCATTCAGAAGCCGACCGCGGACAAGCTCAAGCCGAAGCTTTTCTCGGTCATGAAAACCTATTCCGCGGCACAGTTCGGGAAGGATCTGGTCGCGGGCGTCATTGTTGCGATCATCGCGCTGCCGCTCTCAATCGCGCTGGCGCTGGCGTCGGGCGTCAACCCGGAGCAGGGCCTTTACACCGCGATTGTCGCGGGATTTCTGGTGTCGCTGTTCGGCGGAAGCCGCGTGCAGATCGCGGGCCCGACGGCGGCTTTTGCGACGATTGTCGCCGGCATCGTCGCGGCAAACGGCATGGACGGGCTGATACTCTCGACCGTCATGGCCGGCATCCTGCTGATGATTATGGGCTTCTGCCGGTTCGGCAAGCTGCTCAAGTACATTCCCGGCACGATCACGGCGGGCTTCACCTTCGGCATCGCCGTCACAATCGTCATCGGCCAGATCAAGGATTTTCTCGGTCTCACCTTTCAGAACGCGCCGATCGAAACCGTGGATAAGCTGGCGGAGATCGCCCGCTGCATCGGCAGCCTGAACCCGAAGGCACTGCTTGTCGGACTGCTGTCGCTGGCCGTTCTGATTCTCTGGCCGAAAAAGCTGGAGAAGATCCCCGCCTCGCTGATTGCGGTCATTGTCTGCTCGCTGCTGGTCAGGCTGACGGGCATCCGCGTCAACACGATCGGCAACCTCTACACGATTTCCAATGCACCGCCGAAATTCGTGCTGCCGCACATCACCTTTTCCGCTGTCCGCGAAATGCTCCCGAACGCCTTTACGATTGCGATTCTGGCGGCAGTCGAATCGCTGCTGTCCTGCGTCGTGTCCGACGGCATGATCGGCTCGAAGCACCGCTCCAACATGGAGCTGATCGGTCAGGGCATCGCCAACATCGGCTCGGCGCTGTTCGGCGGCATCCCGGCGACGGGCGCCATCGCCCGCACCGCCGCCAATGTCAAAAACGGCGGCAGAACGCCGGTCGCAGGCATGGTGCATTCTGTTGTCGTGCTGGGCATCCTTGTCGTGCTGATGCCCTATGCCTCGATGATTCCGATGCCGACAATTGCGGCGATTCTGTTCATGGTCGCATACAATATGTGCGGCTGGAAAAACATCCGCACGATGCTGAAAACCGCGCCGAAAAGCGACATTGCCGTCCTGCTGACGACCGTACTGCTGACGGTGGTCTTTGACCTTGTGGTCGCCATCGGAGCCGGGCTTGTTCTGGCCTCGCTGCTCTTCATCAAGCGCATGGCCGATGTCACCGAGGCGCATGCATGGGTTGAGGCGGACGATGAGGACACCGATCCCGACAATATCCTGCGCAAGCGGATCCCGCCGCGCACGAAGGTCTACGAAATCAACGGCCCGATGTTCTTTGCGGCATCCGATAAGTACCGGTATATGCTGGATGACGGGGACATGGACGCGCTGGTCATCCGGATGCGCAATGTGCCAGCGATCGACGCGGCCGGCGTGGAGACACTGGCCGATATCGTCAGGAAATGCGAAAAGAACCGTGTGCGCGTGATCTTCTCCCATGTCAACGAGCAGCCGATGCACGCGATGGAAAAGGCGGGGCTGACCGCAGCCGTCGGCGCCGAGAATTTCTGCCCGCACATCGACAATGCCCTGCTTCGGGCAGAGGAGGTTGTCAGGGAAGCCGCCGGCCGCTGACCGGAGCCGCCCTGCAAAAAGAATGATGCAATTCCGCCTGTTCTGTGGTATAATAGCCGCAGAGCAGGCGGTTTTTTTCGTGTGAAAAAGTGTTAGATTTCCGTCTGAAATGCCGTCATTACTGTCAGAGAAGGAGGTGAGGCGTGTGGAGGATGCAGAAATCATCAGACTGTATCAGGCGCGCAGCGAACAGGCCGTGCAGGAGACCAAGCGGAAATACGAGTCTCTCTGCATGACGGTCGCATTCAATATGCTGGACAGCCGCGAGGACGCCGAGGAATGCTTTGACGACGCCCTGATGTCGCTCTGGCGCACAATTCCGCCCGCAGAGCCGGAATCGCTCGGCGCGTATCTCATCACCGTCCTGCGGAATGCGGCACGCGACCGCCTCTCCTATCAGCAGGCCAAACGGCGCGGCGGCGGGGAGCTGCATCTGGCGATCGAGGAGCTCGGTGAATGTCTCACCGCGCCGGAGCACCCCGAACGGATCCTCGACAGCCTTCTGCTCCGGGACGCACTCGGCCGGTTCCTCGCGGCGCTGAAGCCCCTGCACCGTGTCATCTTCCTGAACCGGTACTGGCTCTGCCTGTCGGCAAAGGAAATCTCGGCGGAGACCGGATATTCCGTCGCACGCATCAATATGTCGCTGATGCGCACCAGAAAAAAGCTGAAAGCGTTTTTGGAACAGGAGGGATTGCTGTGAAGCGGGAAGACTTTTTTACGGTCATGGACTGTGTTCCGGAGCAGTATGTCACGGAACTGATGCAGCACCGCCGTCCGCAGAAGCATACGGAGCAGGAACAGCCGGGCGTGATGACGGAAGCGGACGGGCCGCGGAGAACACACGGGAAATCCGGCAGAATCGCCGCAGCGGCCGCCATCGCGGCGGGACTGGTCTGCGTCAATCTCGCGGGTTTTCTGCTCATCCGGAGCATCGTCAGGCGGCACGCGGATGTGATCGTCCCGAACCCCGGCACCAATCTCAACAGCGAGTTCATTCACGACGGCAGTACGACCGCTCCGCAGACTGCGCTCTCCGGTACTTCGCAGACCGTCTCAGAGCCGGCAGAGCAGGCGCCGGTCGAAATCGGCGACGGAATCTATCAGGTGTTCCGGCTGCCGGAGCTGGAACGGATGCTGCATCAGAGCTACAGCCAGACGACTTCCACGCCCGCCTGCGTGTACGGCACATCCTATTACGGCGGCAGCGTTGAGGCATTCGGGCGGACGGTCGAATTCTCCGGCCTTTCGCATGAGGAAGATGACCACAAGGTGTATTACTGCATCCTGCAGGAGCCGGCCGCCGTCTATTTCACACAGAATTACGGCCGCGACCTGTACCGCTCCGACGACGGTCTGCAATCGAAACAGCGCATCTTCTCCGGCTATCGCGGGGTGACCGACTATCTGGAATTCCGGGAGATCATGGCCTTCCCGAACACGGATCTGCTGTTTGTCAAATGCTTCGCGGTATCCGGCGGCAATTCGGGCGAATGCCGCATCGGCGCCCTCAACCCGAAAACCGGCGAGACCGACCTGATTTCCTGCAACTGGGGCAATGAGCTCCCCTGCAATACCGGTGTGCTGTATTACAGCGATTCCAAAAAGAGCGGCAGCAAGGTTCTGTACTGGGAATGCGGAAAAATCCGCGAGATTCAGCTGAAGAACATCAAAGAAACCTACGGAGTCTATCTCTCGGAAAACGGCAGATACCTCTGCACGCAGATGGACAGCCTGACAAAGGACAACCGCCTGATTTCGCGCTTCTCGGTCTACGACATCAGAAGCGGCGCGTTTCTCAGAAGCTTTGACCGGACATTTGACAGCGCCAGCTCGGTCTATGACGGGCTCGCAATGATCGGCGTCAGCGAAGAAACACAGAGCCTCTAT